>NZ_PYQM01000032.1:0-41974 GCF_003027595.1 Escherichia sp. 20412-1
CGGTGAAAGTTATAACTGTCTCATTGAGGTAATATTCCGTCATAATGGCATGAGTCCTTTTTAATAAACGAATTATTTTTTGATGGGTTTTTATTTATTTTTTAGTCATGAAGGTGACGTCTATTGCTGCTTTGTCGCTCATTTTTATCTTTCCAGCAACAATCACTAATAATATCAAATAATTATCAATAGTTACGACGACTGGAACGGATACATAGTTATATATTCGATAATTCAATTATATTCAGCGTGTAAATAAAACCACCAACAACAGACACGCTACCGCCTCCATATAAAAATGGATACCTTATAAAATTGAGTTCTTACATAGAAAAGGCTGAAATATTGTGTGTTTTTAATTATCAACTAAAAATACAATATCTTTTTATTAACACCAATACACCTTATCGCATTAGATTCATTAACAATGAATTATTCTTAATATATCAATAAGGTATATATTACTCTCTTTACTATCTACTTTTATTGAAGTAGCGATATTAATAGCAAAATTCGGAATTTATTTAGATGCTGGAGTGAGCAAAAGTGATAGCGACTTTCTCACTTTACACTGAAGTTACAGGAAAGAGTGTAATGGGGTATCCAACCTAACCAGAGATTTCTGACGATAGAGCCGCTTAGAGAGACAATGAGGATAACCGCATTCTGAGTTACCCTTTTAAAAGGGTACTAGCGAAACTTGAAGATAAAACAGTGATGAAATGAAGGCGTCATGAGATCCGTTGATACAGAACGCCTAAGCCAGCCCCGTATACAAGGCTGGCTTAAATGTGCTAGCAATCAGTAAAAATCACCGGTTGCCTTTTCGGCTTGATCCATCCACACCGGTTTATCGCTGGTTTTCGACCAGACGCGGTGCAGGTAGCTGTAAAAGCGGGCGCGGTCTTTCCAGAAAAGCATGAAAGGCAGCGCCAGAACGCCCGCTGCAACCGCATAAGTACGGCGTAAAAAGATAAGCCATGCAGGATATTCTTTATAGAGTTCCATACTTTTCTCCCCCTTTTTTGTATCTACCCGGTGAATAACACCGGAAAAATGAATTCGTTTATCTGATGAAAATAGTACCGCCTTTTGTGTAATTTTACTACTCATCCGACCACTTATTTTTGCTTATTGATGGTTTATTTACATTCACCGTGTAATTAAGTTACATAAAAGTTAAAATGATACTAACCATTAGTTAAATCATGGCTTTTGCCATTTTTATACTTTTTTTACACCCCGCCCGCAGATTTTTGCGAAATCTTTGCAGCCACAATTCTACCCTTCCGGTATCACTTTTAGGCCACTGGAGGTGCACTGTGAGTGCAGGCGTGATAACCGGCGTGTTGCTGGTGTTTTTATTACTGGGTTATCTGGTTTATGCCCTGATCAATGCGGAGGCGTTCTGATGGCTGCGCAAGGGTTCTTACTGATCGCCACGTTTTTACTGGTGCTGATGGTGCTGGCGCGCCCTTTAGGCAGCGGGCTGGCACGGCTGATTAATGATATTCCTCTTCCCGGTACGGCAGGCGTTGAACGCGTACTCTTTCGCGCACTTGGCGTCTCTGACCGTGAGATGAACTGGAAGCAGTATCTGTCTGCCATTCTCTGCCTGAACCTGCTGGGACTGGCGGTGCTGTTTTTCATGCTGGTCGGTCAGCATTATCTGCCGCTTAATCCGCAGCAACTGCCGGGTTTGTCGTGGGATCTGGCGCTGAATACTGCTGTCAGCTTTGTCACCAACACCAACTGGCAGTCTTACAGCGGCGAAACAACGTTGAGCTATTTCAGTCAGATGACGGGCTTAACGGTACAAAACTTTCTTTCTGCCGCCAGCGGGATTACGGTGATTTTCGCCCTCATCCGCGCGTTTACCCGCCAGAGCATGAGCACACTGGGCAATGCCTGGGTCGATCTGTTACGCATCACGTTATGGGTGTTAGCCCCAGTGGCGTTGTTGATCGCCCTGTTTTTTATTCAACAAGGTGCGCTGCAAAACTTTCTGCCTTATCAGGCTGTGACAACCGTTGAAGGGGCACAGCAATTGTTACCGATGGGGCCGGTGGCTTCTCAGGAAGCGATCAAGATGCTCGGTACTAATGGCGGTGGTTTCTTTAATGCCAACTCGTCGCATCCGTTTGAAAACCCGACTGCACTGACCAACTTCGTGCAAATGCTGGCGATCTTCTTGATCCCAACGGCGCTTTGCTTTGCCTTTGGCGAAGTGGCGGGCGATCGTCGTCAGGGGCGCATGTTGCTGTGGGCAATGTCGGTGATTTTTGTCATCTGCGTGGCCGTGGTGATGTGGGCAGAAATTCAGGGTAATCCTCATCTGTTGGCGCTGGGCGCAGACAGCAGCATCAATATGGAAGGTAAAGAGAGCCGTTTTGGCGTACTGGTCAGTAGCCTGTTTGCGGTCGTGACTACGGCGGCTTCCTGCGGCGCAGTGATTGCGATGCATGATTCGTTTACCGCTCTCGGCGGCATGGTGCCGATGTGGTTGATGCAAATTGGTGAAGTGGTATTCGGCGGCGTGGGTTCTGGCCTTTACGGCATGATGCTGTTCGTCCTGCTGGCGGTGTTTATTGCCGGGCTGATGATTGGTCGCACGCCGGAATATCTGGGTAAAAAAATCGACGTGCGCGAGATGAAACTGACCGCGCTGGCGATTCTGGTTACCCCAACGCTGGTGCTGATGGGCGCGGCGCTGGCGATGATGACCGATGCCGGACGTAGCGCCATGCTCAACCCTGGCCCGCATGGTTTTAGCGAAGTGCTGTACGCCGTGTCGTCCGCCGCCAACAACAACGGCAGTGCCTTTGCCGGATTAAGCGCCAACTCACCGTTCTGGAACTGCTTACTGGCGTTCTGCATGTTTGTCGGGCGCTTCGGGGTGATTATCCCGGTGATGGCGATTGCCGGTTCGCTGGTGAGTAAAAAGAGCCAACCCGCCAGCTCCGGTACACTGCCAACGCACGGCCCGCTGTTTATTGGCCTGTTAATCGGCACCGTGTTGCTGGTTGGCGCACTGACCTTTATCCCTGCCCTGGCGCTTGGTCCGGTGGCGGAATATCTCTCCTGATGATATTGAGTGAGCACTGAATATGAGTCGTAAACAACTGGCGCTATTCGAACCAACACTTGTCGCCCAGGCGCTGAAAGAAGCGGTGAAAAAATTAAGTCCGCAGGCGCAATGGCGCAATCCGGTGATGTTTATCGTCTGGATCGGCAGTCTGCTGACCACCTTTATTAGTATCGCGATGGTGAGCGGTGCGATGCCCGGCAATGCGCTATTTAGCGCGGCAATTAGTGGCTGGCTTTGGGTCACCGTGCTGTTCGCCAATTTCGCAGAGGCGCTGGCGGAAGGCCGCAGTAAAGCGCAGGCCAACAGTCTGAAAGGGGTGAAAAAAACCGCCTTTGCTCGCAAGCTGCGCGAGCCGAAATATGGTGCTGTGGCAGACAAAGTTCCGGCCGATCAACTGCGTAAAGGCGACATCGTGCTGGTAGAAGCGGGCGATATTATCCCTTGCGATGGTGAAGTTATTGAAGGTGGCGCATCGGTCGATGAGAGCGCCATCACCGGGGAATCGGCACCGGTGATCCGTGAGTCCGGCGGCGATTTTGCCTCCGTCACTGGCGGCACGCGTATTCTTTCTGACTGGCTGGTAATTGAGTGCAGCGTTAACCCCGGCGAGACGTTTCTGGATCGGATGATCGCGATGGTGGAAGGCGCACAACGACGCAAAACGCCGAACGAGATTGCCCTGACCATTCTCCTGATTGCCCTGACCATCGTCTTTTTACTGGCAACCGCAACGCTATGGCCATTTACCGCCTGGGGCGGTAACGCAGTCAGCGTGACGGTACTGGTAGCGCTGCTGGTCTGTCTGATCCCAACAACTATCGGCGGCTTGCTGTCAGCTATCGGCGTCGCCGGGATGAGCCGGATGCTGGGCGCGAATGTGATCGCCACCAGCGGACGTGCAGTTGAAGCTGCGGGCGACGTGGACGTCCTGCTGCTGGATAAAACCGGCACCATCACCCTCGGTAACCGCCAGGCATCAGAGTTTATCCCCGCGCAGGGCGTGGAGGAAAAAACGCTGGCCGACGCCGCACAACTGGCTTCGCTGGCCGATGAAACGCCGGAAGGCCGCAGTATTGTGATCCTCGCCAAGCAGCGTTTTAACCTGCGCGAGCGCGATGTGCAGTCGCTCCATGCCACCTTTGTACCCTTTACTGCGCAAAGCCGGATGAGTGGGATCAACATTGATAACCGCATGATCCGTAAAGGTTCTGTCGATGCCATTCGCCGTCATGTCGAGGCTAACGGTAGCCACTTCCCTGCCGATGTCGACCAAAAAGTCGATCAGGTTGCGCGTCAGGGTGCCACGCCGCTGGTAGTGGTGGAAGGTTCTCGCGTGCTGGGCGTTATTGCGCTGAAAGATATCATCAAAGGTGGCATTAAAGAGCGTTTCGCCCAACTGCGCCAAATGGGCATTAAAACGGTGATGATTACCGGCGATAACCGTCTGACCGCCGCCGCCATTGCAGCGGAAGCGGGCGTCGACGATTTCCTTGCCGAAGCGACACCAGAGGCCAAGCTGGCGTTGATTCGTCAGTACCAGGCGGAAGGCCGTTTGGTGGCAATGACTGGCGACGGCACCAACGATGCCCCAGCGCTGGCGCAAGCCGACGTCGCGGTGGCGATGAACTCCGGCACTCAGGCGGCGAAAGAAGCGGGCAATATGGTGGATCTCGACTCCAATCCGACCAAGTTGATCGAGGTGGTGCATATTGGCAAACAGATGCTGATGACCCGTGGTTCGCTTACGACCTTCAGCATTGCCAACGATGTGGCGAAATACTTCGCCATTATTCCGGCGGCGTTCGCGGCAACGTATCCGCAGTTGAATGCGCTGAACATCATGCGCCTGCATTCGCCCGACTCCGCCATTCTCAGTGCAGTTATTTTCAATGCCTTGATTATCGTCTTTTTGATTCCCCTGGCATTAAAAGGCGTGAGTTATAAACCGCTTACCGCTTCTGCCATGTTGCGCCGTAACTTATGGATTTACGGTATGGGTGGGCTGCTGGTGCCGTTTATCGGTATCAAAGTCATTGATTTACTGCTGACCGTTTGCGGTCTGGTGTGAGGTTTACCATGCGTGGATTACGTCCGGCATTCTCGACTTTTCTCTTTCTGTTATTGATTACTGGCGGCGTTTACCCGCTGCTAACCACCCTGCTTGGGCAATGGTGGTTTCCCTGGCAGGCCAACGGTTCGTTGATCCGTGAAGGTGATACAGTGCGCGGTTCGGCATTAATCGGGCAGAATTTTACCGATAACGGCTATTTTCATGGCCGCCCGTCGGCAACGGCAGAAATGCCCTATAATCCACAGGCTTCTGGCGGGAGCAATCTGGCGGTCAGTAATCCGGCGCTGAATAAACAAATAGCTGCACGCGTTGCTGCTTTACGAGCCGCTAACCCGGATGCCAGCGCGAGCGTTCCGGTTGAACTGGTCACGGCTTCGGCAAGCGGGCTGGACAATAACATTACCCCGCAAGCGGCGACCTGGCAGATCCCACGGGTGGCGAAAGCGCGTAATCTCAGCGTTGAACAGCTCACACAACTGGTCGCAAAATACAGCCAACAACCGCTGGTGAAATATATCGGCCAGCCGGTCGTCAACATTGTCGAACTCAATCTGGCGCTGGATAAGCTTGATGAATAACGAACCCTTACGTCCCGACCCCGACCGTCTGCTGGAACAAACTGCCGCGCCGCATCGCGGAAAGCTAAAAGTTTTCTTCGGTGCCTGTGCGGGCGTCGGGAAAACCTGGGCGATGCTGGCGGAAGCCCAGCGACTGCGGGCGCAAGGGCTGGATATTGTGGTTGGCGTGGTAGAAACCCACGGGCGGAAAGATACCGCCGCAATGCTGGAAGGTCTGGCTGTTCTGCCACTGAAACGCCAGGCGTACCGTGGGCGGCATATCAGCGAGTTTGATCTCGATGCCGCCCTCGCCCGCCGTCCGGCGCTGATATTAATGGATGAACTGGCGCACAGTAATGCGCCAGGTTCCCGTCATCCTAAACGCTGGCAGGATATCGAAGAGCTACTGGAAGCAGGCATTGATGTTTTCACTACCGTCAACGTTCAGCATCTGGAAAGTCTGAACGATGTGGTCAGTGGCGTCACCGGAATTCAGGTACGGGAAACCGTGCCCGATCCTTTTTTCGATGCCGCCGACGACGTGGTGCTGGTGGACCTGCCTCCGGACGATCTGCGCCAGCGCCTGAAAGAAGGCAAAGTCTATATTGCCGGGCAGGCTGAGCGCGCCATTGAACATTTTTTCCGCAAAGGCAATTTGATTGCCCTGCGCGAACTGGCGCTGCGCCGTACTGCCGATCGCGTAGATGAGCAAATGCGCGCCTGGCGGGGGAGTCCTGGCGAAGAGAAAGTCTGGCACACGCGCGACGCGATCCTTTTATGTATTGGGCATAATACGGGCAGCGAAAAACTGGTTCGGGCGGCGGCGCGGCTGGCGTCAAGGCTGGGGAGCGTCTGGCACGCTGTATATGTTGAAACCCCTGCCCTGCACCGCTTACCGGAGAAAAAACGTCGAGCCATTCTCAGCGCCTTGCGTCTGGCGCAGGAGTTAGGCGCAGAGACAGCAACACTTTCTGATCCGGCAGAAGAAAAAGCCGTAGTGCGTTATGCCCGGGAGCATAATCTCGGCAAGATAATTCTCGGTCGCCCGGCCTCGCGCCGCTGGTGGCGTCGGGAAACCTTTGCCGACCGACTGGCGCGCATCGCCCCCGACCTCGATCAGGTACTGGTCGCGCTTGATGAACCACCTGCGCGCACAATTAATAACGCGCCGGATAGCCGCTCTTTTAAAGACAAATGGCGGGTGCAAATTCAGGGCTGCGTGGTTGCCGCCGCGTTATGCGCCGTTATCACTTTAATTGCCATGCAGTGGCTGATGGCCTTCGATGCCGCTAACCTGGTGATGCTGTATCTGTTGGGCGTGGTGGTGGTGGCACTTTTTTATGGTCGCTGGCCTTCGGTGGTTGCCACCGTCATTAACGTGGTGAGTTTCGATCTCTTTTTTATCGCCCCACGCGGCACGCTCGCCGTCTCTGATGTGCAGTATCTGCTGACCTTCACGGTGATGTTAACCGTCGGGCTGGTGATCGGGAACCTTACCGCTGGCGTGCGTTACCAGGCGCGGGTAGCCCGTTACCGCGAGCAACGCACGCGACACTTATATGAAATGTCAAAAACGCTGGCGGTAGGCCGCAGTCCCCAGGACATCGCTGCCACCAGCGAGCAGTTTATTGCTTCTACTTTTCATGCCCGCAGTCAGGTGTTGTTACCTGATGACAACGGTATATTACTGCCGCTAACACATCCGCAGGGGATGACGCCGTGGGACGATGCTATCGCCCGCTGGAGCTTTGATAAAGGTCTGCCTGCGGGTGCGGGCACCGACACTTTACCCGGCGTGCCGTACCAGATTTTGCCGTTAAAAAGCGGCGAGAAAACCTACGGACTGGTGGTGGTGGAACCGGGAAATTTGCGCCAGTTGATGATCCCGGAACAACAGCGCCTGCTGGAAACGTTTACGCTGTTAGTGGCCAATGCTCTTGAGCGCCTGATGCTGACCGCCAGCGAAGAACAGGCGCGGATGGCCAGCGAGCGTGAACAGATCCGCAACGCGCTGCTGGCGGCGCTGTCTCACGATTTACGCACCCCGCTTACGGTGCTGTTTGGTCAGGCAGAAATCTTAACGCTTGATCTGGCAAGCGAAGGTTCTCCGCACGCTCGCCAGGCCAGCGAAATTCGCCAGCATGTGCTGAACACGACCCGACTGGTAAATAACTTGCTGGATATGGCGCGAATTCAGTCCGGCGGCTTTAATTTGAAGAAAGAGTGGTTAACGCTGGAAGAAGTCGTCGGCAGTGCGCTGCAAATGCTGGAGCCAGGTTTATCGTCACCCATCAACCTCTCTCTGCCTGAACCGCTGACCTTGATCCACGTCGACGGGCCACTGTTTGAGCGGGTGCTGATTAATCTGCTGGAGAATGCGGTGAAGTACGCGGGAACGCAGGCTGAAATTGGTATTGATGCCCATGTCGAGGGAGAGCAACTACAACTGGATGTCTGGGATAACGGCTCCGGTATTCCACAAGGTCAGGAACGGACGATTTTTGATAAATTTGCCCGCGGGAATAAAGAGTCAGCAGTGCCGGGCGTCGGGCTTGGGTTGGCAATTTGTCGGGCGATTGTAGAAATACACGGTGGTACGATCATCGCATTCAACCGACCGGAAGGTGGCGCTTGTTTTCGTGTTACACTTCCTCAGCAAACCGCTCCTGAACTTGAAGAATTTCATGAGGATATGTGACAAACGTTCTGATTGTTGAAGATGAACAGGCTATTCGTCGCTTTCTGCGCACAGCGCTGGAGGGCGACGGTATGCGCGTCTTTGAGGCCGAAACACTGCAACGTGGGCTGCTGGAGGCGGCAACCCGTAAGCCGGATTTGATTATTCTCGATCTCGGCCTGCCCGATGGCGATGGAATTGAGTTTATCCGCGACCTGCGCCAGTGGAGCGCGGTGCCGGTAATTGTGCTTTCCGCACGTAGCGAAGAGAGCGACAAAATCGCCGCGCTGGATGCCGGAGCTGATGATTACCTGAGTAAACCGTTTGGCATTGGTGAATTGCAGGCTCGTCTACGCGTCGCGTTACGCCGCCACTCCGCCACCGCCGCGCCCGATCCGGTGGTGACATTTTCCGATGTGACCGTTGATTTGGCCGCCCGCGTGATCCATCGCGGCGAGGAAGAAGTGCATTTGACGCCGATAGAGTTCCGCCTGCTGGCTGTGTTGCTCAACAACGCCGGGAAAGTGCTTACCCAGCGCCAGTTACTCAACCAGGTATGGGGGCCAAATGCGGTCGAACACAGTCACTATTTGCGTATTTATATGGGGCATCTGCGACAAAAACTAGAGCAAGACCCGGCCCGACCTCGCCATTTTATTACTGAAACCGGTATTGGGTATCGGTTTATGCTTTAGGGTGTTATTTGTCTGATGCGGCGAAAACGCCTTGTCCGGCCTACAAAATAGTGAAAATTCAATATATTGCACCATTCTCGTAGGCCTGATAAGCGTAGCGCATCAGGCGGTCATAAGTAAAAAAGGGCGATCTTCCGACCGCCCTTTTTTCTTACTTTATATGATTACGCGTTTTTCAGAACTTCGCTAACAATCTCAACCGCCTCTTTCTCGATCTGCTTACGATGTGCTTCGCCAAGGAAGCTTTCGCAGTAGATCTTGTATGCGTCTTCCGTGCCTGACGGACGCGCGGCGAACCAGCCGTTGTCGGTCATCACTTTCAAACCACCGATAGAAGCACCGTTGCCCGGCGCAGCGGTCAGACGCGCGGTGATTGGGTCGCCTGCCAGAGTGCTGGCGCTCACCATTTCCGGAGACAGCTTAGACAGCGCCGCTTTCTGTGCGGAAGTTGCTGCTGCCTGCAAACGGTTGTAGCTCGGCGCACCAAAGCGTTTTGCCAGCTCGTTGTAGTGTTCCTGCGGGTTTTTGCCGGTGACGGCAGTAATTTCCGCCGCCAGCAGACACATAATGATGCCGTCTTTATCAGTTGACCACGGCGTACCGTCGAAACGCAGGAACGAAGCGCCCGCGCTCTCTTCGCCGCCAAAGCCGAAGCTGCCGTCAAACAGACCATCCACAAACCATTTGAAACCTACCGGTACTTCTACCAGCTTGCGACCCAGGTCATTGACCACACGGTCGATCATCGCAGAAGAAACCAGCGTTTTACCGACGGCAACATCTTTGCCCCACTGCGGACGATGCTGGAACAAGTAATTGATCGCTACTGCCAGGTAGTGGTTCGGATTCATCAAACCTGCCGGAGTAACGATGCCGTGACGGTCATAATCCGGATCGTTAGCAAACGCCAGATCGAACTTATCACGCAGTGCCAGCAGACCCGCCATCGCACACTCAGAGGAGCAGTCCATACGGATCGCGCCGTCTTTGTCGAGGTGCATAAAGCGGAAAGTCTGATCGACCTGATCGTTAACGATGGTCAGGTTGAGATTGTAATATTCGCCAATGCGCTTCCAGTATTCGATACCGGAACCACCCAACGGATCGACACCCAGCGTCAGGCCAGCCTTCTGAATCGCCGCCATATCGACGATATCGGCCAGGCCTTCCACGAACGGTTGCACCAGATCTTGTTCTTTCACATGACCGGATGCCATCGCTTCGTCAAGGGAGATACGCTTCACATCTTTCAGGCCATCGGCCAGCAGTGCGTTGGCCCTGTCTTCCACCACTTTGGTGACGTTGGTATCAGCCGGGCCACCATTTGGCGGATTGTATTTGATACCACCATCTTCCGGCGGGTTATGGGACGGCGTAATCACGATACCATCTGCCAGCGGGCCACCTTTTTTGTTGTGAACCAGAATGGCATTGGAAACGGCAGGTGTCGGAGTGAAGCCATTATTTTCCTGCACAATGACATCAACCCCGTTTGCTGCCAGCACTTCCAGCACGGAAATGAATGCAGGTTCGGACAAGGCGTGAGTATCTTTACCCACATAGCAAGGGCCAGTGATGCCGTTTTTCGCACGTTCTTCGGCAATCGCTTGAGCGATCGCCAGAATGTGCGGCTCGTTAAAGCTGTGGCGCGCTGCACTGCCACGGTGACCGGAAGTACCGAATTTCACCGCGTGCTCCGCATTCCCTGCTTCTGGTTTCAGTACATAATATTGCGCCGTCAGTTGGGCGACATTAATCAAATCACTCTGTTGTGCAGGCTGGCCTGCACGATTGTGGATTGCCATTGCTTTGTCCTTTATCTGCAACGTTGTTTTAAATTGTCCCGCAAACCTTCTCAATCAATTCCGCCGGGAATTGCATCGACTGCATGATGTGTTCAATCATGCTGCATTTACGGCCAGTGTTAGTGTTGGTGATCACCCAATACGGCGTGCCTGGCACGTGTTTCGGCTTGGTCTGATTACCATTTTTCAGCAGCGTCTGTTCATCTGCCGCAAAGTAAACGCGCGTGCGACCGTGCAACGATTCCGTTGCTTCGGCAAACGCCTGGGCGTCAAGAGAATATAGTGTAGACAACAGCAGCATAAAGCGGTTGACCGCACGCTTCTGCTCTGCGTATTCATCGGAAAGCAGAAGTTCACGCATTGCGCGTACTTTGTCTTTAATCGTTTTGATCGGCTTCGCTTCGACGATAGCAGGCGACGCAATGCGAACCTCTTTCGTCACCGGAGCAGCAGGCTGTGATGCGGCGGAAAACTTCAACATACGCCGTAAAATGTCGGATGCGCTCTCGCCGATATGCTTAGTGTGGCTGGCAATATAGCTGTAGAGTTCATCATCAACTTCAATCGTTTTCATCTTAATCCAGTGCGGTGTCTTAGCTGAATACAAGTCGCCAGGAGTATATGAATAAATCCCGGCAGCGGATAGCGTCAAGCCTGGCTTGCAGAAAAACTCGGATTAAACCTTATTTGTTGCAGCCCTGTGGCACAATGGTCAACATAATACCCTAACCCGACTTCGCGAAAAAAAGAACTTTGCCATGAAATTGAATATCCGCGCGCAATCTACACAAAATCAGCACAATAATTCTCCCATCGTCCTTGTTCATGGTCTGTTTGGTAGTCTCGACAACCTCGGCGTGCTGGCACGTGACCTGGTGAGCGACCACGATATCATCCAGGTGGATATGCGTAACCACGGACTTTCACCGCGCGATCCTGTGATGAATTATCCGGCGATGGCGCAGGATCTGCTGGATACGCTGGATGCGCAGCAGATCGATAAGGCGACATTTATTGGCCACTCAATGGGCGGCAAAGCAGTAATGGCGCTCACCGCGCAGGCCCCCGATCGCATCGATAAACTGGTGGCAATCGATATTGCGCCCGTCGATTATCACGTGCGCCGTCATGATGAGATTTTCGCGGCCATCAACGCGGTCAGCGAATCTGACGCACAAACACGTCAACAGGCGGCGACGGTGATGCGTCAGCATCTGAATGAAGAAGGGGTGATTCAGTTTCTGTTGAAATCCTACGTTGACGGCGAATGGCGTTTTAACGTGCCGGTGTTGTGGGATCAGTATCCGCATATTGTGGGTTGGGAGAAAATCCCGGCGTGGGATCACCCCGCCCTATTTATCCCCGGTGGTAATTCGCCGTATGTTACTGAACAATATCGTGATGATTTACTGGCGCAATTTCCGCAGGCACGGGCGCATGTGATTGCAGGTGCGGGTCACTGGGTACACGCAGAAAAACCTGATGCAGTGCTGCGCGCCATCCGCCGCTATCTCAATGATTAATGCAACTGATTAAAAACCCAGCGTCTGCGTCGCTTTCCGCGCGTGGGCGTTGGCGTGACTCATCGCGCTGATGTATTATGGCGCGCTATCCATCCGGGCAGACGCCTGGCTGATTGTTTCCCCCGAAGTCACCAAGATCATGGCCAAAGAACAAACGGACCGTACGACATTAGATCTGTTCGCGCACGAGCGTCGACCGGGACGACCGAAAACCAATCCGCTTTCGCGCGATGAACAGCTGCGTATTAATAAACGCAACCAGCTAAAACGCGACAAAGTACGTGGTCTTAAGCGTGTCGAACTGAAGCTGAATGCAGAAGCTGTCGAGGCGCTGAACGAGCTGGCAGAGTCGCGTAATATGAGCCGTAGCGAACTGATCGAAGAGATGTTGATGCAACAACTCGCGGCGCTGCGTAGTCAGGGCATCGTCTGATCCCATCCTTTACTCAAATAATTCGGGTTACAGCCCATGTAACTTGAAGTTGGACAAAAAAATCGTGTAGCACAGTGTGCAGTCCTGCGAGTTTGCTGATTCCGCAAGACTGCCTGTTCTGCTATGATTGCCTTTATCCGTGGGCAATTTGCCACCCCCATTTCAATAAGTTTCAAGAGGTTATTTCACTCATGGCTATCACTGGCATCTTTTTCGGCAGCGACACCGGTAATACCGAAAATATCGCGAAAATGATTCAAAAACAGCTTGGTAAAGACGTTGCCGATGTCCATGACATTGCAAAAAGCAGCAAAGAAGATCTGGAAGCTTATGACATTCTGCTGCTGGGCATCCCAACCTGGTACTACGGCGAAGCGCAGTGTGACTGGGACGACTTCTTCCCGACTCTCGAAGAGATTGATTTCAATGGTAAACTGGTTGCACTGTTTGGCTGTGGCGACCAGGAAGATTACGCAGAATATTTCTGCGACGCGTTAGGCACTATCCGTGACATCATCGAACCGCGTGGTGCTACCATCGTTGGTCACTGGCCAACTGCGGGCTACCATTTCGAAGCCTCAAAAGGTCTGGCGGATGACAACCACTTTGTCGGTCTGGCTATCGACGAAGACCGTCAGCCGGAACTGACCGCCGAACGCGTGGAAAAATGGGTGAAACAAATTTCTGAAGAGCTGCATCTCGACGAAATTATCAACGCCTGATGTGATGCGGCGTAGACTCATGTCTACGCCGTATTAATAGATAATGCCAATCAAAATAATTGCTACAAATTTGTAACTTTTGCCGTTGTACCTGTACAATGTTCCAGTGTTGAAGTGGCCTTACCGATGTAAATGTAAGCTAAGCCACGTTTTTATTAACAATATTTGCCAGGGACTTGTAGTTTTCATTTAGGCATGGCAATTCTATAATGATACGCATTATCTCAAGAGCAAATTCTGTCACTTCTTTTAATGAAGTGAATCGCTTAGTAACAGGACAGATTCCGCATGACTGATAACAATACCGCCCTAAAGAAAGCTGGCCTGAAAGTAACGCTTCCACGCTTAAAAATCCTGGAAGTTCTTCAGGAGCCGGACAACCATCACGTCAGTGCGGAAGATTTGTACAAACGTCTGATCGATATGGGTGAAGAAATTGGTCTGGCTACCGTATATCGCGTACTGAACCAGTTTGACGACGCCGGTATCGTCACCCGCCACAATTTTGAAGGCGGTAAATCCGTATTTGAACTGACCCAGCAACATCACCACGATCACCTGATCTGCCTCGATTGCGGCAAGGTTATCGAATTTAGTGATGAATCTATCGAAGCGCGTCAGCGTGAAATTGCCGCAAAACACGGCATTCGCCTGACTAACCATAGTCTCTATCTTTACGGTCACTGCGCCGAAGGCGATTGCCGCGAAGATGAGCACGCGCACGAAGGCAATTAAGTCAGCCTGAACGAGAAAAAGCCAACCTGCGGGTTGGCTTTTTTATAAAGAGAAATAAGAAAAGCGAGAGTTACAGCTCTCGCTTTTTGTTTTTTACTGCGTAGCGTTATTACTGCGAATTTCCTGCCAGACCTTATCACAATCGGCTTTCACCGCCTGATCATTACCGGTTTGCGTTGCCTGAATACACTGCTGATAATCCAGCACGCGCACACTTTCCTGCTCGGCAAATTGCTGATGTTGTTTCTCTTTCTTCAGCACGTTTAACACGCTCTGGCAGGCTTCAATTTTTTCCGGCGAGCCTTGTGCGGTATTAATACAGGCGCTGTACGCCTCTTTCAGACGACTATCTTCCTGTGGCGCGGTTGATTGCGCACAGGCCACCAACCCCGATGCCATCATGGCGATGAGAATCAGTTTCTTCATAGCAAATTCCTCAAACGTGCGGCAGGCGAAAAACCTGCCGCGTCGGACATCAGAAGATAGTGAATGGCGCGATAACCATAAACTTCACGTCACGCTCATCCTGGAAGATGTTGCCGTAACCGCCGCCCCAGCTCGGGATATCGGAGTGGTTATCGTATTCGGTGAAGTGCAGCTTGAACATCGTACCTTTGGCGCGACCATCCTGAAGGGTGTAGACCGCATCCAGGCTGTATGCAGACTCTTCAATAGTCCGGTTCTTGTCGTAGTACGCATCCGGGTTGCTCTGCCAGGTAGCGGGGTTGGCATCCCAGGCGTAAACGTAAGAAGCGCCGATGGCGAAACCTGGAAGATTCCAGTTTTTCAGATCATACATCGCGCCGAAGAAGACCGCTTTTTCGCCGTTGGCGTTAAAATCAGAACGGTTATCCCACCAGATATCCAGGCGGCCGTTAGAGGAAGCGTAGGTTGGGGTCATACGCTGTAAGAAGTACCCCTGCTGACCGTCAGCTTTCACCCAGGTGCCTTCCAGGCGCAAATCCACTACGTCAGCCGCCCGGTAGCCAAAGGTCAACGCCTGTAGCCAGGCGGTGCCGTCGTAAAGATCGTTGACGCTGCGATCGTCAACTTTATCGCGCGTACCGTAGAACTGGTAGCTGGTAGTTAGCGGGCTACCGGCGATATCAAATTTGTAGCTGGCTTTAGCAAAATACTGATCGATATACCCTTCAGCCTGACCAAATGCCGCTTCCAGCACGAGGTTATTTTTGAAATCGTACTTCGCCCCGAGGGAGTGCAGGTAATCAACTTTGGTGGTTTTATCGTTCTGATAAAACTCATCCATTTCCAGATGCCACGGCGCTTTATATTCGTTGGTCCACATGTAGGAGAAGCTCAACGCACCAGCATCACCGTAATCAAAATTAGCCCCGGCTTCCGCGCCCTGATAAGTACCCGGCATAAAGCTCCAGTGCGGCGCTAACAGCGTCTGACCGGTTGGCTGAATATAACCTGCTCTCGCCCACGCCGGACCGTATTTAAATTTGGCCGCTGCTTTATACAGGCTTATACCGCTTTTATCGCCTGACCAGTCTTCGTCATAGGCTTTATTACTTTTCGAAAAAGCGATTTCGTTCGGGTGTGAACTGTCGCCATTTTCCGCCATTTCAATCGCCGTAAACGCAGCAATATCAAGGCCGAACATATCCGCGGCATAACCAGACTGAAAATCGAGGTTGGTATTCCAGGTGGAGTGAGAAAGGTTGGTTTTGTATTTGTCGCCGTCGGTAACATCTTTACGGTCACGTTCACGCTGCCAGTAATAGATACCGCCGGTTAAGGTTGAATCGTCGATAAATCCTTCGGCGTGAGCCTCCGGCATTGCCATAAAGCCCGACATTGCTGTAACACCGGCGATAGCCAGCGCCAGCGTACTACGTTTACCACTAAACGTACGCATGGGTTAATCCTCTTTGACGTATAAATTGCTGCACCAAGGGTGAACAGCGAAAAAATAAAAAATTAAAAAAGTAGCGTTGAGAAAAGTCTCGCTGACTACAGGAACAGACTATTTTTCGCGCCGCGAATTATCAATCTCTTTCTGTAACGAGAATGTAAGAACATGAGCAACCGCACATATTTTGATGATTTTTGTTACAAGGTTTAAATTTGTACCAGGAGAGCGCGTAGAAGAAAAATATGCGGCTTTCCAGTGGGATGAAGGCAGTCGCATTCGATTAAATTATGGCTGGTGATTTTAAATTTGTTTTATGGATAAATTACAAAGCGGAATTAATTCGCGAAGAAAAGCAGAAAAAACGCCGCTGAGTGCGGCGTTTGGGATTGTTGACGAAGTGCACTTTGTTCATGCCGGATGCGGCGTGGACGCCTTATCCGGCAAAGTGGAACTTAACGTTACTCGCCAACCTTCGCCCAGGTATCACGCAGCCCAACGGTGCGGTTAAATACTGGTTTTTCCGCAGTGGAATGGCGACTGTCGAGACAGAAATAGCCTTCACGCTCAAACTGGAACGCTTTACCTGCTACCGCATCTTTCAGCGACGGTTCAGCAAAGCCCTGTTTGATCACCAGCGATTCCGGGTTAATCACCGACAGGAAATCATCCGCAGCGCCTGGATTCGGCACGCTGAACAGACGGTCATACAGACGGATTTCAACCGGTAGCGCATGTGCCGCACTTACCCAGTGGATAACGCCTTTGACCTTACGACCATCAGCCGGATCTTTGCTCAGGGTGTCAGCATCGTAAGTACAGAAGATAGTGGTGATATTGCCTTCAGCATCTTTCTCCACGCGTTCCGCTTTAATCACGTAAGCATTACGCAGACGCACTTCTTTACCCAGCACCAGACGTTTGTACTGTTTGTTGGCTTCTTCGCGGAAATCGGCACGATCGATCCAAATCTCAGCACTAAACGGCACCTGGCGGCTACCCATTTCCGGTTTGTTCGGATGGTTCGGCATGGTAACCATTTCGCCTTCGCCCTGATAGTTTTCGATAACCAGTTTTACTGGATCGATAACTGCCATTGCGCGAGGGGCGTTTTCGTTAAGATCTTCACGGATGCAGGATTCCAGCGACGCCATCTCAATAGTGTTGTCCTGCTTGGTCACGCCAATGCGTTTGCAGAACTCACGAATAGAAGCCGCGGTATAACCACGACGACGCAGACCGGAAATGGTCGGCATACGCGGATCGTCCCAGCCTTCTACGTGCTTGTCGGTCACCAACTGGTTCAGTTTACGCTTGGACATCACGGTGTATTCCAGATTCAGACGCGAGAATTCGTACTGGCGCGGATGAACAGGAATAGTGATGTTGTCCAGAACCCAGTCGTACAGACGACGGTTGTCCTGGAACTCCAGCGTACACAGAGAGTGGGTAATACCTTCCAACGCATCGCTGATGCAGTGGGTGAAGTCGTACATCGGGTAGATGCACCACTTGTTGCCGGTCTGATGATGTTCAGCAAACTTAATGCGATACAGCACCGGATCGCGCATCACGATAAACGGCGATGCCATGTCGATTTTCGCACGCAGGCAGGCTTTACCTTCTTCAAAACCGCCGGTACGCATCTTCTCGAACAGCGCCAGGTTCTCTTCAACGCTACGGTCGCGGTATGGGCTGTTTCTACCCGGCTGCGTCAGAGTGCCACGATATTCGCGGATTTGCTCTGGCGTCAGTTCATCAACATATGCCAGGCCTTTATTGATCAGTTCAACAGCATAGGCGTGGAGTTGATCAAAATAATCGGAGGAGTAACGGACGTTACCTGACCAGTGAAAACCTAACCACTCAACGTCGTTTTTGATCGACTCGACGTACTCGATATCTTCTTTTACCGGGTTGGTGTCGTCGAAACGCAGGTTGCACTGGCCTTTATAGTCCTGGGCGATCCCGAAGTTCAGGCAGATAGATTTCGCATGGCCAATATGCAGATAGCCATTCGGCTCCGGCGGGAAACGGGTGTGTACTGTGGTGTGCTTACCACTGGCCAGATCTTCATCGATGATCTGACGAATAAAGTTAGTCGGGCGGGCTTCAGCCTCACTCATCGTGGATTCCTCAAAGCGTAAACAACGTATAACGGCGTATGATCTTATAAGCGAGACAGGCTGACAACTGTTAGTTAGAGAAAATCGAAAAATCTAACAAAGATTATGGGGATGATTGATGAAAAAAAAAGCGGTAGAGAAGATCCCCACCGCTTGTCATTGTTGGATGCGACGCTTGACGCGTCTTATCCAACCTACGGGCCTGATAAGACGCGTCAAGCGTCGCATCAGGCATAAAGCCGATTACTTTTTGATTTCAAACAGCGGTGTTTGACCCGCTACGACGTGCCCCTGGGCTTTAATAACCAGGCCGCTGAAATCGTCGATATTGCTGCAAACAACCGGACTGATCATCGAGCGAGCGTTAGCGTTCAGGTAATCCAGATCCATTTCCAGAATCGGTTGCCCTGCGCTTACCTGCGCGCCCTCTTCCACCAGACGTTTAAAACCTTTACCTTCCAGCGCCACAGTATCGATACCCATGTGGACTACGATTTCCGCGCCTTTTTCGGTTTCCAGGCAGAACGCGTGGTTGGTGTTGAAGATTTTCACGATAGTCCCTGCGGCTGGTGATACAACGATTTTATCCGTCGGTTTCACCGCCACACCGTCACCCACCGCTTTGCTGGCGAATGCTTCGTCTGGCACCTGATCCAGCGCCACAACATCACCAGTAATCGGTGATACCAGTTCAACGATAGACACTGCGTTTGGTACAGCCTGTGGTTTTGCTGCCGGAGCAGCAGTTGCCGGAGCGGCTTCAGCAGACGCTGCTGCTACCGGCCCACGGGCAACGACTTTCTTCATTGCATCACCGATAGATTCGGCTTTCGCACCGACAATCACCTGAATAGTCTGCTTGTTCAGTTTCACCACACCAGAAGCACCCAGACGTTTACACATCGCATCGTTGACGAGAGCTGAGTCAGCCACCGTCAGGCGCAGACGGGTAATACAGGCGTCAATCGCTTTCAGGTTGTCACTACCGCCAACCGCAGCAATATAGTTGGTCGCCAGTTGAGTCAGACCTTCTTCAGTGTTGCTGTTGGCTTCTTCAGTAACAATTTCGTCTTCTTTATCTTCACGACCTGGCGTTTTCAGGTTGAACAGGCGGATAACCACACTGAACACCACGAAGTAGATAGCGAAGAAAACAACGCCCATCACCAACAGCATCCAGACGTTCTGGCTGGCGGCCGGCAGGTTATACATCAACGCATAGTCGATGGCACCCGCAGAGAAGGAGAAGCCCGCGTGGATACCCAGCAACGTTGCGACAAACAGGCTGATGCCGGTCAGCAGTGCGTGCAGGAGGTACAGCAGCGGAGCGAGGAACATGAACAGGAATTCCAGCGGCTCAGTCACACCGGTCAGGAACGCGGTGATAGCCACGGAAAGCAGCATCCCACCAACCATCGGACGACGCTCTTTCGGCGCGGCAAAATACATCGCCAGCGCTGCACCCGGCAAACCGAACATCATGATCGGGAAGAAGCCGGACATGAACATCCCCGCCGTGCCGTCACCCGCATAGAAGCGGTTGATATCGCCGTGGAATACAGCACCCGCCGCGTTGGTGAATTCACCAATCTGGAACCAGGCGATAGTGTTCAGCACCTGATGCAGACCCGTTGGGATCAGCAGACGGTTGATGAAACCAAAGATACCGGAACCCAGCGCGCCTGCAGAAACGATCCATTCGCCACCTGCATGAATAGCGTGCTGCACCGGCGGCCAGACATAACCAAAAATGGCTGCCAGCACCAGACAGAAGAAGCCAGTGGCAATCGGCACAAAGCGTTTACCGCCGAAGAAGCTCAGGAAGTCAGGCAGTTTAATCGCGGACCAACGGTTATAGGCTGCACCACCGACCAGACCGGTAATGATACCCGCCAGAACACCCATGTTAATTTCCGGGTTGATGGTTACCATCGCTTTGGTCAGTACAAAATACCCGACTGCCCCCGCCAGCGCCGCCGCGCCCGCGCTGTCTTTTGACCAACTGGATGCCACACCGATCGCGAAGATAAGCGCAAGGTTGTCAAAAATCGCACCGCCCGCCTGGGCAATAAACGCAACGTTAAGTAAATCTGGCTGGCCGAATCGCAGCAACAGTGCCGCCACCGGCAGCACCGCGATAGGGAGCTGTAACGCCCTACCGAGTCGCTGGAAAAACCCTAAAATATTCATCTTATTCCCCCTACGAGAACCCTATTTGGCTTGTTTAAAGCCGTATTTTTATTTTGCTGCAAACTGTACTGCCGATGTTCTGTAATCAGGTTGTTAGATCATCTGCTACAGAGTGTGTAAAAAATTAATTCGTACCGCAAATTAAACGCGTGTCTTTTGTGAGTTTTGTCACCAAATATCGTTATCATCACTCCCTTTTACTGGCTAAACCAGAAAACTTATTTTATCATTCAAAAAATCAGGTCGGATTGACGCCTGTCTGCGCAAATCCAGGTTACGCTTAAAGATGCCAAATCCGCCAACGGCTTAATTTTTCTTATCGAGGTGAATAATGAGACTGATCCCCCTGACTACTGCTGAACAGGTCGGCAAATGGGCTGCGCGCCATATCGTCAATCGCATCAATGCGTTCAAACCGACTGCCGATCGCCCGTTCGTGCTTGGCTTGCCGACCGGTGGCACACCGATGACCACCTATAAAGCGTTAGTCGAAATGCATAAAGCAGGCCAGGTCAGCTTTAAGCACGTTGTCACCTTCAACATGGACGAGTATGTCGGTCTGCCGAAAGAGCATCCGGAAAGCTACTACAGCTTTATGCACCGTAATTTCTTCGATCACGTTGATATTCCAGCAGAAAATATCAACCTTCTCAATGGCAACGCCCCGGATATCGACGCCGAATGCCGCCAGTATGAAGAAAAAATCCGCTCTTACGGTAAAATTCATCTGTTTATGGGCGGTGTAGGTAACGACGGTCATATTGCATTTAACGAACCAGCCTCTTCTCTCGCCTCTCGCACCCGTATCAAAACCCTGACACATGACACTCGCGTCGCAAACTCTCGTTTCTTTGATAATGATGTTAATCAGGTGCCAAAATATGCGCTGACCGTCGGTGTGGGTACACTGCTGGATGCCGAAGAAGTGATGATTCTGGTGCTGGGTAGCCAGAAAGCACTGGCACTGCAGGCGGCCGTTGAAGGTTGCGTTAACCACATGTGGACTATTAGCTGTCTGCAACTGCATCCGAAAGCGATCATGGTGTGTGATGAACCTTCGACCATGGAGCTGAAAGTTAAGACTTTAAGATATTTCAATGAATTAGAAGCAGAAAACATCAAAGGTCTGTAATTGTTATCCCTGCCCTGACGTTTCGTTCAGGGCTGTATTATTTTTGATATCGGGGGTCGGAATGTATGCATTAACCCAGGGCCGGATCTTTACCGGCCACGAATTTCTTGATGACCATGCGGTTGTTATCGCTGATGGCCTGATTAAAAGCGTCTGTCCAGTAGCGGAACTGCCGCCAGAGATTGAACAACGTTCACTGAACGGGGCCATTCTCTCCCCCGGTTTTATCGATGTGCAGTTAAACGGCTGCGGTGGCGTACAGTTCAACGATACTGCTGAAGCGGTCAGCGTGGAAACGCTGGAAATCATGCAGAAAGCCAATGAGAAATCAGGCTGTACTAACTACCTGCCGACGCTTATCACCACCAGCGATGAGCTGATGAAACAGGGTGTGCGCGTAATGCGCGAATACCTGGCAAAACATCCGAATCAGGCATTAGGTCTGCATCTGGAAGGTCCGTGGCTGAATCTGGTAAAAAAAGGCACTCATAATCCGAATTTCGTGCGTAAGCCCGATGCCGCGCTGGTCGATTTCCTTTGTGAAAATGCCGATGTTATTACCAAAGTCACACTAGCGCCGGAAATGGTGCCAACGGAAGTGATCAGTAAACTGGCAAATGCTGG
Source organism: Escherichia sp. 20412-1 (assembly GCF_003027595.1). Taxonomy (NCBI): domain Bacteria; kingdom Pseudomonadati; phylum Pseudomonadota; class Gammaproteobacteria; order Enterobacterales; family Enterobacteriaceae; genus Escherichia; species Escherichia sp. 20412-1. The sequence continues at coordinate 22,255 of NZ_PYQM01000032.1, forward strand.
TATTGTGGTTTCAGCCGGTCACTCCAACGCCACATTGAAAGAAGCGAAAGCCGGTTTCCGCGCGGGGATTACCTTTGCCACCCATCTGTACAATGCGATGCCGTATATTACGGGGCGTGAGCCGGGTCTGGCGGGCGCGATCCTCGACGAAGCTGACATTTATTGCGGTATTATTGCCGATGGCCTGCACGTTGATTACGCTAACATTCGCAACGCCAAACGTCTGAAAGGCGACAAACTGTGTCTGGTTACCGATGCGACTGCGCCAGCAGGTGCCAATATTGAACAGTTCATTTTTGCGGGTAAAACAATATACTACCGCAACGGACTTTGTGTGGATGAGAACGGTACGTTAAGTGGTTCATCCTTAACCATGATTGAAGGCGTGCGTAATCTGGTCGAACATTGTGGTATCGCACTGGATGAAGTGCTGCGTATGGCGACGCTTTATCCGGCGCGTGCAATTGGCGTTGAGAAACGTCTCGGCACTCTCGCCGCAGGTAAAGTGGCCAACCTGACCGCATTCACACCTGATTTTAAAATCACCAGGACCATCGTTAACGGTAACGAGGTCGTAACTCAATAAGAGAAAGTATGACACCAGGCGGACAAGCTCAGATAGGTAATGTTGATCTCGTAAAACAGCTTAACAGCGCGGCGGTTTATCGCCTGATTGACCAACATGGGCCAATCTCGCGAATTCAGATTGCCGAACAAAGCCAGCTTGCCCCCGCCAGCGTAACTAAAATTACGCGTCAGCTTATCGAACGCGGGTTGATCAAAGAAGTTGATCAGCAGGCCTCCACCGGAGGCCGCCGCGCAATCTCTATTGTCACCGAAACCCGCAATTTCCAGGCTATCGGCGTACGACTTGGTCGTCACGACGCTACCATCACCCTGTTTGATCTCAGCAGCAAAGTGCTGGCAGAAGAACATTACCCGCTGCCAGAGCGTACCCAGCAAACGCTGGAACATGCGCTCTTAAACGCCATCGCCCAGTTTATTGATGGCTACCAGCGCAAACTGCGAGAGTTAATCGCCATTTCGGTTATTCTGCCAGGGCTTGTCGACCCGGACAGCGGCAAAATTCATTACATGCCGCATATCCAGGTGGAAAACTGGGGGCTGGTAGAGGCTCTGGAAGAACGTTTTAAAGTGACCTGTTTTGTCGGTCACGATATCCGCAGTCTGGCGCTGGCAGAGCACTACTTCGGTGCAAGTCAGGATTGCGAAGACTCCATTCTGGTGCGCGTGCACCGCGGAACGGGTGCCGGAATCATCTCTAACGGGCGCATTTTTATCGGCCGCAACGGCAACGTTGGTGAAATTGGCCATATTCAGGTTGAACCGCTGGGTGAACGCTGCCACTGCGGAAATTTCGGTTGTCTGGAAACTATCGCTGCCAACGCCGCCATTGAACAACGAGTGTTGAATCTGTTAAAGCAGGGCTATCAGAGCCGCGTGCCGCTGGATGACTGCACCATCAAAACTATCTGTAAAGCCGCAAACAAAGGCGACAGTCTGGCGTCGGAAGTGATTGAGTATGTCGGTCGCCATCTGGGTAAAACCATCGCCATTGCCATCAACTTATTTAACCCGCAAAAAATTGTTATTGCCGGTGAGATCACCGAAGCCGATAAAGTGCTGCTGCCCGCCATTGAAAGCTGCATTAATACCCAGGCGTTGAAGGCGTTTCGCACTAATCTGCCGGTAGTGCGTTCCGAACTGGATCACCGCTCAGCAATCGGTGCTTTTGCACTGGTAAAACGCGCCATGCTCAACGGTATTTTGCTCCAGCATTTGCTGGAAAATTAATGTGCTTTTATAGTGGCGCTTATTGTTGTCAATATTCTGGGTAGTCCATGACCATTAAAAATGTAATTTGCGATATCGACGGCGTGCTGATGCACGATAACGTCGCCGTACCGGGTGCAGCGGAGTTTTTGCACGGGATTATGGATAAAGGCCTGCCGCTGGTGTTGCTGACCAACTATCCTTCGCAGACCGGGCAAGACCTGGCAAACCGCTTTGCCACTGCGGGTGTCGATGTGCCAGACAGTGTGTTTTATACCTCCGCGATGGCAACTGCCGATTTCCTGCGTCGACAGGAAGGCAAAAAAGCGTATGTAGTGGGCGAAGGCGCGCTGATCCATGAACTGTACAAAGCCGGTTTTACCATTACCGATGTTAATCCTGACTTTGTGATTGTTGGCGAAACGCGCTCATACAACTGGGACATGATGCATAAAGCGGCATATTTCGTCGCCAACGGCGCACGTTTTATCGCCACCAACCCGGATACTCACGGACGTGGTTTCTATCCGGCCTGTGGCGCATTGTGCGCGGGGATCGAGAAAATCTCCGGACGTAAACCGTTCTATGTTGGTAAACCCAGCCCGTGGATCATCCGTGCAGCATTAAACAAAATGCAGGCGCACTCGGAAGAAACGGTGATTGTTGGCGATAACCTGCGTACCGACATTCTGGCTGGCTTCCAGGCGGGTCTGGAGACGATTCTGGTACTCTCTGGTGTTTCGTCGCTCGACGATATCGACAGTATGCCGTTCCGCCCTAGCTGGATTTACCCATCAGTCGCTGAAATCGACGTTATCTGAAAATCAACCACGTCTCAGGACGTGGTTGATATTGATGACAAACGCCAAACTGCCTGAGGCACTACGCTTATCAGGCCTACGCAGCTCCTGCAATATATTGAATTTTCATAATTTTGTAGGCCGGATAAGGCGTTCACGCCACATCCGGCATGAACAAATCTCACTTTGTAAGCGATTTGGTTTCTGCTCCCCCCGCAAAATATATCCATTCAATAAAACCCGCTAAAAATTATCGATTCATCAATAAAAAGGTCACTACACCCCACTCTTTTTCACCATTCATCAATCACCATTACGTTTTTTATTTTTTCACCGCCAAATCTCTTGCGCACATTGCTGCTTTGCGGCATTTTTTTAAACAAGCAAACACAACAAGCAGCAAACACCAGGTTAACGGAGAAGGTTATGTGTTCAATTTTTGGCGTATTCGATATCAAAACAGACGCAGTTGAGCTGCGGAAGAAAGCACTCGAGCTGTCACGCCTGATGCGTCATCGTGGCCCGGACTGGTCCGGTATTTATACCAGCGATAATGCAATTCTCGCCCACGAACGTCTGTCAATTGTTGATGTTAACGCGGGTGCGCAGCCTCTCTACAATCAATCAAAAACCCACGTACTGGCAGTGAACGGGGAAATCTACAACCACCAGGCGCTGCGTGCTGAGTATGGCGATCGTTACCAGTTCCAGACTGGATCTGACTGCGAAGTGATCCTCGCGTTGTATCAGGAAAAAGGGGCGGAATTTCTCGACGATTTGCAGGGCATGTTTGCCTTTGCCCTGTACGACAGCGAAAAAGATGCATATCTGATTGGTCGCGACCATCTGGGGATCATCCCTCTGTATATGGGTTATGACGAACACGGCCAGCTATATGTGGCCTCAGAAATGAAAGCCCTGGTGCCGGTTTGCCGCACCATTAAAGAGTTCCCGGCAGGGAGCTATCTGTGGAGTCAGGACGGCGAAATCCGTTCTTATTATCACCGCGACTGGTTCGACTACGATGCGGTGAAAGATAACGTGACCGACAAAAACGAGCTGCGTCAGGCACTGGAAGATTCCGTTAAAAGCCACCTGATGTCTGACGTGCCTTACGGCGTGCTGCTCTCCGGTGGTCTGGATTCCTCAATTATTTCGGCTATCACCAAAAAATACGCCGCCCGCCGCGTGGAAGATCAGGAACGTTCAGAAGCCTGGTGGCCGCAATTGCACTCTTTTGCCGTGGGTCTGCCTGGTTCACCGGATCTGAAAGCGGCCCAGGAAGTGGCAAATCATCTGGGCACTGTGCATCACGAAATTCACTTCACCGTACAGGAAGGTCTCGATGCCATCCGCGACGTGATTTATCACATTGAAACGTATGATGTGACCACGATTCGCGCTTCAACGCCGATGTATTTAATGTCGCGTAAGATCAAGGCGATGGGCATTAAGATGGTACTGTCCGGTGAAGGTTCTGACGAAGTGTTTGGCGGTTATCTCTATTTCCACAAAGCGCCGAACGCCAAAGAGTTGCATGAAGAGACGGTGCGTAAGCTGCTGGCCCTGCATATGTATGACTGCGCACGCGCCAACAAAGCGATGTCGGCCTGGGGCGTGGAAGCACGCGTGCCGTTCCTTGACAAGAAATTCCTTGATGTAGCGATGCGCATTAATCCGCAGGACAAAATGTGCGGCAACGGCAAGATGGAAAAACACATCCTGCGTGAATGTTTTGAAGCGTATCTGCCCGCAAGTGTGGCCTGGCGGCAGAAAGAGCAGTTCTCAGATGGCGTCGGTTATAGCTGGATCGACACTCTGAAAGAAGTGGCGGCGCAGCAGGTTTCTGATCAACAGTTGGAAACGGCCCGCTTCCGCTTCCCATACAATACGCCGACCTCAAAAGAAGCGTATCTGTATCGCGAAATCTTTGAAGAACTGTTCCCGCTCCCAAGTGCCGCAGAGTGCGTACCAGGGGGGCCGTCCGTTGCCTGTTCTTCTGCCAAAGCGATTGAGTGGGATGAAGCGTTCAAGAAAATGGACGATCCATCGGGTCGTGCAGTCGGTGTTCACCAGTCGGCGTATAAATAAGACGTGTAATAATGCCCCGGAGAAATCCGGGGCAATTTCAGTTACTGGGGAACTTGTTGATTCTGATAGGCTGTGAGGAAATGTTCCGGATTTGCTACATCGCTGTCAGATAACTCATTACTGTAGGCGACTGACCAGGCTGCCGATTCATCCGGGATATGCAGGCTTCCATTTCCCTCTTTCAGGCGTAATAACTCAAAAGATTCGCCCTTGATTACAGCGGTATACGATTTCTCACCTTCCTGTAATGCTTTTACTTTGCAGCGAAAAATCTGACCATCGATGTCATTATCAACATGAGATACCTGAACAAGGGCTTCATTTTCCGCTTTCGGCCCAATTCGCATCATCCAGACCACTGCTCCTTCCTGACCACGATAACCAAAGACATACTTACCAATTTCCGGTCGGGCTGTATCGGCAAACGCCGATTGCATAAGTAATAAAGCACTGACCAGCACCGTCATAAAACGCAACATATTATTCCCTCAATAAATCGCCTGAAGTGGTAGCAGAGATGCAGGCGTAGCGATCCCTGTTCTGTCCTGTTGCAACGGGTCAGTATTTCATAGATTAATTTCCCGCCGCTATTGTTGAATTCTGAATTTCACCCCGTATGACAAAAGAATGGCTGCAGGCTGTAGAAAAAACACAAAGTAAACAATAATTGACGAATATAGCGCCACGCTGTTCGCAACCTAACCAAACAGTCAATTCCAAGCAATTTTCCTTGAAAAAGAGGTTGACGCTGCATGGCTCTATACGCATAATGCGCCCCGCAACGCCGATAAGGTATCGCGAAAAAAAGATGGCTACGTAGCTCAGTTGGTTAGAGCACATCACTCATAATGATGGGGTCACAGGTTCGAATCCCGTCGTAGCCACCATCTTTTTTGCGGGAGTGGCGAAATTGGTAGACGCACCAGATTTAGGTTCTGGCGCCGCAAGGTGTGCGAGTTCAAGTCTCGCCTCCCGCACCATTCACCAGAAAGCGTTGTACGGATGGGGTATCGCCAAGCGGTAAGGCACCGGTTTTTGATACCGGCATTCCCTGGTTCGAATCCAGGTACCCCAGCCATCTTCTTCGAGTAAGCGGTTCACCGCCCGGTTATTGGGGTATCGCCAAGCGGTAAGGCACCGGTTTTTGATACCGGCATTCCCTGGTTCGAATCCAGGTACCCCAGCCATCGAAGAAATAATCTGGCTACGTAGCTCAGTTGGTTAGAGCACATCACTCATAATGATGGGGTCACAGGTTCGAATCCCGTCGTAGCCACCAAATTCTGAATGTGTCGAACAGGTTCGGCAAGTTCAAAAAAATTTGTTGGGGTATCGCCAAGCGGTAAGGCACCGGATTCTGATTCCGGCATTCCGAGGTTCGAATCCTCGTACCCCAGCCAATTTATTCAAGACGCTTACATCGTAAGTGCACCCTGTTGGGGTATCGCCAAGCGGTAAGGCACCGGATTCTGATTCCGGCATTCCGAGGTTCGAATCCTCGTACCCCAGCCACATTAAAAAAGCTCGCTTCGGCGGGCTTTTTGCTTTTCTGCGTTTATTCAATATCGAATGCGATGTTGGCACGCCTTACCCTACGAAGTCGGATGCGACGCTGCCGCGTCTTATCCGACCTACGGTTGGCATGCATCCGGCAATGTTGTGAGGCTACAACCCTAACGCATATTTCAGCGCCTGACGTTTCAAGACGCCAGCACGTTCCGCCGCCATCAAACCAAGATTACGTACAAAACGCAGTGGCGGCAGATTATTGCTGAATCCGGCATAAAACAGATCCATACCGCTTTGCATAATGAAGTTATCCGCCATGCGACGCATCTGGTAACGCTTGAGGATTGGATAACTGGCCCACGCTTCGCCATGACTGCGCGCGCTCACCAGAACGTCAATCAGAGCATCAACATCGCGATAACCAAGATTCACGCCCTGCCCCGCCAGCGGATGAATGGTGTGCGCCGCATCGCCCACCAGTGCCAGACCTGGCTGAACATATTGCAATGCATGACGACGCGTCAGTGGAAACGCCCCCGCAGCAAGCGGCGTCACATAACCGAGACGCGACGGGAAATGTTTCGCGATTTCCGCCTGTAACTGCGCCATATTCATATTCTGTAACTGGCGAATGCGCGCCGGAGAGTCATACCACACCAGCGACGCCCAGTGATCAAACAACGGCAGGAAAGCACGCGGCCCGTCAGGTGTAAACTGCTGCCAGGTGCTGTCGCCAGGATCATTCTCGCACCGCACGCTAATCAACATACACGACTGCGCATACTGCCAGGCATGAACGCCAATTCCCGCCATCTGCCGCACCTGTGAATTTGCCCCATCGGCACCAATCACCAGCTTCGCGCGGATCACTTCTCCGCCCTTCAGCTCCAGCTCCTGAAGATCATTATCGCGATGCAACGCAATCAGCGAGGCCGGTACACGTAGCGTCACGTTCGGATGCGTCTCCAGTGCCTGCCACAACGCCTGTTGCAGAACGGTGTTTTCCACCATATAGCCAAGCAACGGTAGCTTAAGTTCAGCGGCGTCAAACACCACATGCGCCGTTTCCCACTCCCACGTTTCCAGTCTGCGATAAGGATGGCAACGCATAGCCTGTACCGCATCCCAGACACCTGAACCTTTAAGCAATGATACCGACGCAGCGCTAATCGCTGAAATACGCACGTCAGGCTGGCTGTCCTCTACAAACGGCGCAGGTTCAGCGTGTTCAATAACCGTTACCGAAAATCCGTGCTGCGCCAGTCCCAGCGCCAGTGCGCCGCCGACCATTCCTCCGCCGACAATGGCAATTTCCGTTGGTTGATTTGTCATGGTCAATCATCCTGTTAGCAATATGCTTTAAGTTTACAGGATTTTTACCCCCAAGGGCTGATAACGCTCATACTGGTCACAACGGCAGCAAAGCATTACACTATGCGCCCTGCATTCCTGGCTACTATTTCGCAAGAGCAAGTCGATGACCAAAAAACTCCATATTAAAACCTGGGGCTGTCAGATGAACGAGTACGATTCATCGAAGATGGCCGATCTGCTGGATGCCACCCACGGCTATCAACTGACCGACGTGGCGGAAGAAGCGGATGTGCTGCTGCTGAACACCTGCTCAATCCGCGAGAAGGCTCAGGAAAAAGTCTTCCATCAGTTGGGTCGCTGGAAACTGTTAAAAGAGAAGAATCCGGACCTGATTATCGGTGTTGGCGGCTGCGTGGCTTCGCAGGAAGGCGACCACATTCGTCAACGCGCCCACTACGTCGATATTATTTTTGGGCCGCAAACGCTGCACCGTCTGCCGGAGATGATCAACTCCGTGCGCGGAAACCGCAGCCCGGTCGTAGATATCAGCTTCCCGGAAATCGAGAAGTTTGACCGTCTGCCAGAACCGCGCGCCGAAGGACCAACCGCGTTTGTCTCCATCATGGAAGGTTGCAATAAATATTGCACCTACTGCGTGGTGCCTTACACCCGTGGTGAAGAGGTAAGCCGTCCATCCGACGATATTCTGTTTGAGATTGCCCAGCTTGCCGCTCAGGGCGTGCGTGAAGTCAATCTGCTCGGTCAGAACGTGAACGCCTGGCGCGGTGAGAACTACGACGGCACCACCGGCTCGTTTGCCGATCTGCTGCGTCTGGTTGCCGCTATCGACGGGATCGATCGTATTCGCTTTACCACCAGCCATCCGATCGAATTTACCGACGATATCATCGAGGTTTATCGCGATACGCCAGAACTGGTGAGTTTCCTGCACCTGCCGGTACAGAGCGGTTCCGATCGCATCCTCAACCTGATGGGCCGTACCCACACGGCGCTGGAATACAAGGCGATCATCCGTAAATTGCGTGCGGCGCGTCCGGATATTCAGATCAGTTCTGACTTCATCGTTGGCTTCCCTGGCGAAACCACCGAAGACTTTGAGAAAACCATGAAGCTGATTGCCGACGTCAATTTCGACATGAGCTATAGCTTCATCTTCTCCGCACGTCCGGGTACACCAGCCGCCGATATGGTTGATGATGTTCCGGAAGAAGAGAAGAAACAGCGTCTGTATATTCTGCAAGAACGTATCAATCAGCAAGCGATGGCATGGAGCCGCCGGATGCTCGGCACCACCCAGCGTATTCTGGTGGAAGGTACTTCGCGTAAGAACATCATGGAACTTTCCGGGCGTACCGAAAATAACCGCGTGGTCAATTTCGAAGGCACGCCGGATATGATCGGTAAATTCGTCGATGTGGAAATTACCGACGTTTACCCGAACTCCCTGCGCGGTAAAGTGGTACGTACCGAAGAGGAAATGGGTCTGCGCGTGGCAGAGGCTCCGGAATCGGTGATTGCCCGTACCCGCAAAGAAAACGACCTTGGCGTGGGTTATTATCAGCCGTAATTCTCAGGCCCGCCGTTCCGGTGGGCCTTGTTTTTTCTCTCTTTATCCCCATTTTTATCGCAATGCTTGCGCCTTTTTCCTGTGGCGTGAATAATTTCCTTATAGGCCGGTGAATGTTCAGCTTCCGGCGGCATACAAATAAGAGGAACGGTTTGAACATAGACACTCGCGAAATCACCCTGGAGCCAGCAGACAACGCGCGTCTGTTGAGCCTGTGCGGCCCGTTTGATGACAACATCAAGCAACTCGAACGCCGTCTCGGCATCGAAATCAATCGCCGCGATAACCACTTTAAACTGACCGGTCGTCCGATTTGCGTCACTGCCGCGGCAGACATTCTGCGCAGCCTGTATGTCGATACTGCCCCAATGCGCGGTCAGATCCAGGATATCGAACCGGAGCAGATCCACCTTGCGATTAAAGAAGCGCGAGTGCTGGAACAAAGTGCGGAAAGCGTGCCGGAGTACGGCAAAGCGGTCAATATCAAGACCAAACGCGGGGTCATTAAACCACGCACACCGAACCAGGCGCAGTACATCGCCCATATTCTTGACCATGACATCACCTTCGGCGTGGGTCCGGCGGGTACGGGTAAAACCTACCTGGCAGTGGCTGCGGCGGTTGATGCGCTGGAACGTCAGGAAATCCGTCGTATTCTGCTGACCCGTCCGGCAGTAGAAGCTGGTGAAAAATTAGGTTTTCTGCCCGGCGATTTAAGCCAGAAAGTAGACCCGTATCTGCGCCCGCTATACGACGCGCTGTTCGAAATGCTTGGCTTTGAAAAAGTCGAGAAACTGATTGAGCGCAACGTTATTGAAGTCGCGCCGCTGGCCTATATGCGTGGTCGAACACTGAACGACGCATTTATCATTCTTGATGAGAGCCAGAACACCACCATCGAACAGATGAAGATGTTCCTGACCCGTATCGGTTTTAACTCAAAAGCGGTTATCACCGGCGACGTCACGCAGATCGACCTGCCGCGTAATACCAAATCGGGTCTGCGCCACGCCATCGAAGTGCTGGCCGATGTCGAAGAGATCAGCTTTAACTTCTTCCACAGCGAAGACGTTGTTCGTCACCCGGTAGTGGCGCGTATCGTTAACGCCTATGAAGCCTGGGAAGAAGCCGAACAAAAACGTAAAGCGGCGCTGGCGGCAGAGCGCAAGCGTGAAGAACAGGAACAAAAATGAGTCAGGTGATCCTCGATTTACAACTGGCCTGTGAAGATAATTCCGGGCTACCGGAAGAGAGCCAGTTTCAGACATGGCTGAATGCGGTGATCCCGCAGTTTCAGGAAGAATCAGAAGTGACTATTCGCCTGGTCGATACCGCCGAAAGCCACAGTCTGAATCTGACCTATCGCGGTAAAGATAAGCCGACCAACGTGCTTTCCTTCCCATTTGAAGTGCCGCCTGGCATGGAGATGTCGCTGCTGGGCGATCTGGTTATCTGCCGTCAGGTGGTTGAGAAAGAAGCGCAGGAACAAGGTAAACCACTGGAGGCGCACTGGGCGCATATGGTGGTGCACGGCAGTCTGCATTTGTTAGGTTACGATCACATCGAAGATGACGAAGCAGAAGAGATGGAAGCCCTCGAAACAGAGATTATGCTTGCTCTGGGCTATGAGGATCCGTACATTGCCGAGAAAGAATAATTTGCCGGGCATTTGACTGGCAGACGTCCCCGCCGTTGGTAAGTAACGACGGTGTTTTGATTAACTAACATGAGAACCCATACGACGCCATGAGCGACGACAATTCACACAGTAGTGACACGATAAGCAACAAGAAGGGATTTTTCTCCCTGTTACTCAGCCAACTTTTCCACGGTGAACCGAAAAACCGTGACGAACTGCTGGCGCTGATCCGTGATTCCGGGCAGAACGACCTTATCGACGAAGATACGCGCGATATGCTCGAAGGGGTAATGGACATCGCAGACCAACGCGTTCGCGACATCATGATCCCGCGCTCCCAGATGATTACTCTGAAACGCAACCAGACGCTGGATGAATGCCTTGATGTCATCATCGAGTCTGCCCACTCGCGTTTCCCGGTGATCAGCGAGGATAAAGATCACATTGAAGGGATTCTGATGGCGAAAGACTTGCTGCCGTTTATGCGCAGCGATGCTGAAGCCTTCAGCATGGACAAAGTGTTACGTCAGGCGGTTGTCGTTCCTGAAAGTAAGCGCGTAGACCGGATGCTGAAAGAGTTTCGCTCTCAGCGATACCACATGGCGATCGTCATTGATGAATTCGGCGGTGTTTCCGGTCTGGTGACCATTGAAGACATCCTGGAACTGATTGTTGGTGAGATTGAAGACGAGTATGACGAAGAAGATGATATCGACTTCCGTCAACTTAGCCGTCACACCTGGACTGTGCGTGCGCTGGCTTCCATCGAAGATTTCAACGAAGCGTTCGGCACCCACTTTAGCGATGAAGAGGTCGATACCATCGGTGGTCTGGTGATGCAGGCGTTTGGGCATCTTCCGGCGCGTGGCGAAACCATCGACATCGACGGTTACCAGTTCAAAGTGGCGATGGCCGACAGTCGGCGTATTATTCAGGTTCATGTCAAAATCCCGGATGACTCACCCCAGCCGAAGCTGGATGAATAAAACCGAAACTGGATAGATAACTACATGGCTTTTGCCTCATTACTTGAACGCCAGCGCATTCGCCTGCTGCTGGCGTTATTATTCGGTGCCTGCGGAACGCTGGCCTTCTCCCCTTATGACGTCTGGCCTGCGGCGATTGTTTCGCTGATGGGGCTTCAGGCTCTGACCTTTAACCGCCGCCCACTTCAGTCTGCCGCTATCGGCTTCTGCTGGGGATTTGGCCTGTTTGGCACCGGTATTAACTGGGTATATGTCAGCATCGCGACCTTTGGCGGGATGCCAGGCCCGGTAAACATCTTCCTGGTGGTGCTGCTGGCGGCGTATCTTTCGCTGTATACCGGGCTGTTTGCTGGTGTTCTGGCGCGGCTGTGGCCGAAAACCACCTGGCTGCGCGTGACGATTGCCGCCCCTGCCCTCTGGCAAGTCACCGAGTTTCTGCGCGGTTGGGTGCTAACTGGCTTTCCGTGGTTGCAGTTCGGCTATAGCCAGATTGACGGGCCGTTAAAAGGGCTGGCACCGATAATGGGCGTGGAAGCCATTAACTTCCTGCTGATGATGGTTAGTGGCCTGCTGGCGCTGGCGCTGGTCAAACGCAACTGGCGTCCGCTGGTGGTGGCCGTTGTGCTGTTTGCACTCCCCTTCCCTCTGCGTTACATCCAGTGGTTTACCCCGCAACCGGAGAAAACCATTCAGGTTTCAATGGTTCAGGGTGATATTCCACAATCACTGAAGTGGGATGAAAGCCAGCTTCTTAATACGCTGAAGATTTACTACAACGCGACAGCACCGCTGATGGGTAAATCGTCGTTGATTATCTGGCCAGAGTCAGCAATTACCGATCTGGAAATGAATCAGCAACCGTTCCTCAAAGAGCTGGATGGCGTGCTGCGTGAAAAAGGTAGCTCGCTGATCACCGGGATTGTCGACGCGCGCCTCAATAAGCAGAACCGCTACGATACCTACAACACCATCATCACGCTGGGTAAAGGTGCACCTTACAGCTATGAATCGACCAATCGCTATAACAAAAACCATCTGGTGCCGTTTGGCGAGTTTGTCCCGCTGGAGTCGATTCTGCGTCCGTTAGCGCCGTTCTTTGATCTGCCGATGTCGTCATTCAGCCGCGGGCCTTATATCCAGCCGCCGCTGTCAGTGAATGGTATTCAGCTTACCGCAGCCATTTGCTACGAGATCATCCTTGGCGAGCAAGTGCGCGATAACTTCCGCCCGGATACCGACTATCTGCTGACTATCTCCAACGATGCATGGTTTGGTAAGTCTATTGGCCCGTGGCAGCACTTCCAGATGGCGCGAATGCGTGCGCTGGAACTGGCGCGCCCGCTGCTGCGTAGCACCAACAACGGCATTACGGCGGTGATTGGCCCACAGGGTGAGGTTCAGGCGATGATCCCGCAATTCACCCGCGAAGTATTAACCACTAACGTGACGCCGACTACCGGACTCACACCGTACGCACGTACCGGCAACTGGCCGCTGTGGGTGCTGACGGCACTGTTTGGTTTTGCCTCTGTGTTGATGAGTCTCCGTCAGCGACGTAAATAATCCCTTCTAATTGTGCCGGAATACATTACGTATTTCGGCACGCTCACCGGATGCGGCGTCAATGCGTTATCCGGATGACAAAATTCCCCTATCCAACTTTGGCACATCTATTGCTTTGTTATACAAGGCAAACCTTGAACCGGTGTCGGTACAACCAGGTTGCACCATAGCAATCCACCGATAGCACCAAAAGAGTGCATTTTGAGAATTTTGCTTCGGAATGGTGCGGTGCATCTCGCAAAAACAAACAATAAAACATCAATATCTTTACATTTATACAAACTAAATGTTACCTAACAAGCACAACACTGCACAATAAAGTTGCAGATGATAACAACACAAACACTCACAACGGGTATCCATGCGTTCTTAACGCAGAAGATAAAGGAGTTGGATATGCAATTACGTAAATCTGCCACAGCAATCCTGGCCCTGGCGCTTTCCGCAGGTCTGGCACAGGCAGAAGACACTGCCCCGACTGCAGGCAGTACGCTGGACAAAATCGCCAAAAACGGCGTGATTGTCGTCGGTCACCGCGAATCTTCGGTGCCTTTCTCTTATTACGACAACCAGCAAAAAGTGGTGGGTTACTCTCAGGATTATTCCAACGCCATTGTCGAGGCAGTGAAAAAGAAACTCAACAAACCGGATCTGCAGGTGAAACTGATCCCGATCACCTCACAAAACCGTATTCCGCTGCTGCAAAACGGCACTTTCGATTTTGAATGTGGTTCTACCACCAACAACCTCGAACGCCAGAAACAGGCGGCTTTCTCCGACACCATTTTCGTGGTCGGTACGCGCCTGCTGACCAAAAAAGACGGCGATGTTAAAGATTTTGCTGATCTGAAAGACAAAGCCGTAGTAGTCACTTCCGGCACCACTTCTGAAGTTCTGCTCAACAAACTGAATGAAGATCAGAAGATGAATATGCGCATCATCAGCGCCAAAGACCATGGTGACTCTTTCCGCACGCTGGAAAGCGGTCGTGCCGTTGCCTTTATGATGGATGACGCCCTGCTGGCCGGTGAACGTGCGAAAGCGAAGAAGCCTGATAACTGGGAAATCGTCGGCAAACCGCAGTCTCAGGAAGCTTACGGCTGCATGCTGCGCAAAGATGATCCGCAATTCAAAAAGCTGATGGATGACACCATCGCCCAGGTGCAGACCTCCGGTGAAGCGGAAAAATGGTTTGATAAGTGGTTCAAAAACCCCATTCCACCGAAAAACCTGAACATGAATTTCGAGTTGTCGGACGAAATGAAAGCACTGTTCAAAGAACCTAATGACAAAGCACTGAACTAATTACAAGAACCAGGGGCGGAAAGTTCAGCCCTCTCGATTGTTACGTAGCACGGACAGACTATACGCCTGATGGTCGTTCCCCATCGGGCCTGAAAACCGCAATACGCTGGGTAACAATCTTCGAGGGTAGCAGTTAACGCTGCTACCCTTTTTTTTCTGGAGTAGATTTATGTCTATAGACTGGAACTGGGGTATTTTTTTACAACAAGCCCCGTTCGGCAACACCACCTATCTCGGCTGGATCTGGAGCGGCTTTCAGGTCACTATCGCTCTGTCGATCTGCGCCTGGATTATCGCTTTCCTCGTCGGCTCGTTATTCGGCATTTTACGTACCGTTCCAAACCGTTTTCTCTCCGGTCTGGGCACGTTGTATGTCGAACTGTTCCGCAACGTGCCACTGATTGTGCAATTCTTTACCTGGTATCTGGTGATCCCAGAACTACTGCCGGAAAAAATCGGCATGTGGTTTAAGGCGGAGCTGGATCCCAATATTCAGTTTTTCCTTTCTTCCATGCTCTGCCTGGGGCTGTTTACTGCCGCTCGTGTTTGCGAACAGGTACGCGCCGCGATCCAGTCGCTGCCACGAGGGCAGAAGAATGCCGCACTGGCGATGGGGCTGACGCTGCCGCAAGCCTACCGCTATGTTCTGTTACCTAACGCCTATCGTGTTATCGTCCCACCGATGACCTCTGAGATGATGAACCTGGTGAAAAACTCCGCCATCGCCTCAACCATTGGTCTGGTAGATATGGCAGCACAGGCCGGAAAATTGCTCGATTACTCCGCCCACGCCTGGGAATCGTTTACCGCCATCACGCTGGCGTATGTGCTGATTAACGCCGTTATTATGCTGGTGATGACGCTGGTCGAACGTAAAGTTCGCCTGCCCGGCAACATGGGAGGCAAATAATGTACGAGTTTGACTGGAGTTCAATCGTTCCTTCCCTGCCGTATCTGCTGGATGGGCTGGTGATCACCCTGAAAATCACCATCACGGCAGTCGTGATTGGTATTTTGTGGGGCACGATGCTGGCGGTAATGCGCCTGTCCAGCTTTGCACCCGTGGCGTGGTTTGCCAAAGCCTACGTCAACGTGTTCCGTTCAATACCGTTAGTGATGGTTCTGTTGTGGTTTTACCTGATCGTGCCGGGTTTTCTGCAAAACGTGCTGGGATTATCACCCAAAACCGATATCCGCTTAATTTCTGCAATGGTGGCATTTTCGATGTTTGAAGCGGCCTACTATTCCGAGATTATCCGCGCCGGTATTCAAAGTATTTCTCGTGGTCAGTCGAGCGCTGCGCTGGCGTTAGGAATGACCCACTGGCAGTCGATGAAACTGATTATTCTGCCGCAGGCGTTCCGTGCGATGGTGCCGCTGCTGCTCACTCAGGGCATCGTCCTGTTTCAGGATACCTCGCTGGTGTATGTGTTATCTCTGGCCGATTTCTTCCGTACCGCCTCAACCATTGGTGAACGTGATGGTACGCAGGTGGAGATGATCCTGTTTGCCGGATTTGTTTATTTCATCATTAGCCTTAGCGCATCGTTGTTGGTCAGCTACTTGAAAAGAAGGACAGCATAATGATTACCCTGAAAAATGTTTCAAAATGGTATGGTCACTTTCAGGTGCTGACCGACTGCTCAACCGAAGTAAAAAAAGGCGAAGTGGTGGTGGTTTGCGGCCCGTCCGGCTCCGGTAAATCGACACTGATTAAAACCGTCAACGGCCTCGAACCGGTGCAGCAAGGTGAAATCACCGTTGATGGCATCGTGGTTAACGATAAGAAAACCGATCTGGCAAAGCTGCGTTCCCGCGTCGGAATGGTGTTCCAGCATTTTGAGTTGTTTCCCCATCTGTCGATTATCGAAAACCTGACCCTGGCGCAGGTAAAAGTGCTTAAACGCGATAAAGCGCCCGCCCGCGAAAAGGCCCTGAAACTGCTGGAACGCGTGGGACTTTCTGCGCATGCCAATAAGTTTCCGGCGCAGCTTTCCGGTGGTCAGCAGCAGCGTGTAGCGATTGCCCGCGCATTATGTATGGATCCTATTGCGATGCTGTTCGACGAACCGACATCGGCACTGGATCCGGAGATGATCAACGAAGTGCTGGATGTGATGGTGGAGCTGGCGAATGAAGGAATGACTATGATGGTGGTCACCCACGAAATGGGCTTTGCCCGTAAAGTAGCAAATCGGGTGATCTTTATGGATGAAGGTAAAATTGTCGAAGACTCGCCAAAAGACGCGTTCTTTGATGATCCGAAATCAGACCGCGCAAAAGACTTCCTCGCGAAAATACTGCACTAATAAGTCAGGCGCGCATACTCAAGTGCGCGCCATCTCACGCTTTATCGTTTCGCCTCTCGTATCTGTTACATCCCGGCGTTACCCTTGTCGCAAAGAAGCACACAACAAGGAGCAACAATGGCACTGCCAATTCTGTTAGATTGCGACCCAGGTCATGATGACGCTATCGCAATAGTTCTCGCCCTCGCCTCACCAGAGCTTGATGTCAAAGCCATCACATCCTCCGCCGGAAACCAGACGCCCGATAAAACATTACGTAATGTTCTGCGTATGCTGACCCTACTTAATCGCACCGATATTCCGGTGGCTGGTGGCGCAGTAAAACCGTTAATGCGTGACTTGATTATCGCGGACAATGTGCACGGCGAAAGCGGCCTGGACGGCCCGGCATTGCCGGAACCGGCGTTTGCGCCGCAAAATTGCACGGCGGTGGAGCTGATGGCGAAAACGCTGCGCGAAAGTGCTGAACCCGTCACGATAGTTTCCACCGGACCACAAACTAACGTTGCGTTGTTGCTCAACAGCCACCCGGAGCTGCATAACAAAATCGCTCAAATTGTGATTATGGGCGGCGCGATGGGACTCGGTAACTGGACGCCAGCGGCAGAATTTAATATTTACGTTGACCCGGAAGCGGCGGAAATTGTCTTCCAGTCAGGGATTCCGGTGGTGATGGCTGGTCTGGATGTCACCCACAAAGCGCAAATTCACGTTGAGGATACCGAGCGTTTCCGCGCTATTGGTAACCCTGTTTCAACCATCGTTGCCGAACTGCTGGATTTCTTCCTCGAATATCACAAAGACGAAAAATGGGGCTTTGTCGGCGCACCGTTGCATGATCCATGCACCATCGCCTGGCTGCTAAAACCTGAACTGTTTACCACCGTTGAACGCTGGGTTGGTGTCGAAACACAAGGGAAATATACTCAGGGTATGACGGTTGTTGATTATTACTATCTCACTGGTAATAAACCAAATACCACCATAATGGTCGATGTGGATCGTCAGGGCTTTGTTGATTTACTGGCCGATCGTCTGAAATTTTACGCTTAATACACGTCATTGATTAAGATCACCACGTGAAAATGGGGTGATCTTACTCTGACTCTCTCTTTTTCCTTCAAGATATAAATGCAATGGATAATGCAGAACTCGCCATTGGTATCGATCTCGGTACTACCAATAGTTTAATTGCCGTCTGGAAAGGCGGTGCCGCACAATTAATTCCAAATAAATTCGGTGAATATTTAACACCATCCATAATTAGCATGGATGAAAATAATCATATTCTGGTCGGAAAACCGGCTGTATCACGGCGCACTTCGCATCCGGATAAAACCGCAGCGTTATTTAAACGCGCAATGGGCAGTAATACCAACTGGCGGTTAGGCAGCGACACATTTAACGCGCCAGAACTATCCTCTTTGGTATTACGCTCATTAAAAGAAGATGCCGAAGAATTTCTGCAACGTCCGATTAAAGATGTGGTGATCTCCGTTCCGGCTTATTTCAGCGATGAACAACGCAAGCATACCCGTTTAGCAGCGGAGTTAGCCGGGTTAAATGCAGTACGCTTAATTAATGAACCCACAGCAGCCGCGATGGCGTATGGCCTGCATACGCAACAAAACACCCGCTCGCTGGTTTTTGATCTCGGAGGCGGCACGTTTGACGTCACGGTGCTCGAATACGCCACGCCGGTGATTGAAGTTCACGCCTCCGCTGGCGACAACTTCCTTGGTGGCGAAGATTTTACTCATATGCTGGTGGATGAAGTGTTAAAACGCGCCGCAGTGGCTAAAAACACGCTCAACGAAAGTGAACTGGCGGCGCTGTATGTCTGTGTAGAAGCGGCAAAATGTGGCAATCAATTACCGCTGCACATTCACTGGCAGTACCAGGAAGAAACGCGGGAATGCGAATTTTACGAGAACGAACTGGAAAATTTGTGGTTACCGCTACTCAACCGCTTGCGTGTGCCTATCGAACAGGCATTGCGCGATGCACGTTTGAAACCGAGTCAAATCGACAGTCTGGTGCTGGTTGGTGGCGCTTCGCAAATGCCATTAGTACAGCGAATTGCGGTACGTCTGTTTGGCAAGTTGCCGTATCAAAGCTACGATCCGAGCACCATTGTCGCATTGGGCGCAGCAATCCAGGCCGCCTGCCGCTTACGCAGTGAAGATATTGAAGAAGTGATCCTCACCGATATCTGCCCTTACTCTTTGGGCGTAGAAGTAAACCGTCAGGGGGTTTCCGGCATTTTCTCACCGATTATTGAACGAAACACGACTGTACCTGTATCGCGTGTAGAAACTTACTCGACCATGCACCCGGAGCAGGATTCAATTACGGTTAATGTCTACCAGGGGGAAAACCACAAAGTTAAGAACAATATTCTGGTGGAGTCCTTCGATGTGCCGCTGAAAAAAACCGGCGCTTACCAGTCTATCGATATTCGTTTTAGCTATGATATCAACGGATTGCTTGAAGTTGACGTGCTTCTGGAAGATGGTAACGTTAAGTCCAGAGTGATTAATCACAGCCCGGTGACGTTAAATGCGCAGCAAATAGAAGAGAGTCGGGCGCGGTTATCGGCATTAAAAATTTATCCGCGCGATATGCTTATTAACCGAACTTTTAAAGCCAAACTGGAAGAGTTATGGGCACGAGCGCTGGGCGATGAAAGAGAAGAGTGAAGTGGTCAACAAAAACTGGCCACCGAGTTAGAGTTTTTCCAGTATCGATTTTCCGATTCGTTTGGGGGTAATCCACCGTTATATTCGTGCGGTCTTAGTGCGCTGTAATATCCAACGATATAG
>NZ_PYQM01000033.1:0-41371 GCF_003027595.1 Escherichia sp. 20412-1
TGGGACAACTTGTGAAATTACCGACAAGAAGGGAAAGGGCCTTCCCGAGAGTGGTAAAGGAGAGGCCCTGGAAATACCCCACAGCCCCGAAAAAGAGCCAGTCAGTTGCTTAACTGACTGGCATTAGAGACGTTGCTCCGGTTTTTTATTATCTACTAATCAATTATTTATTAACGAACTCTTCGCCCAGAGCGATATCTTTCTTCAGCGTATCGAGCATACCTTCCAGCGCGTTCTGTTCAAATGCACTCAGAGTGCCGATAGATTTACGCTCTTCCACGCCGTTTTTACCCAGCAGCAGCGGTTGAGAGAAGAAACGTGCGTACTGACCGTCACCTTCAACATAGGCACACTCTACTACGCCTTTTTCGCCCTGCAGCGCACGAACCAGAGACAGACCAAAACGTGCAGCCGCCTGGCCCATAGACAGAGTTGCAGACCCGCCACCGGCTTTCGCTTCAACCACTTCAGTACCCGCGTTCTGGATACGTTTGGTCAGATCAGCCACTTCTTGCTCGGTAAAGCTGACGCCAGGAACCTGCGACAGCAACGGCAGAATGGTAACGCCAGAGTGACCGCCAATAACCGGCACTTCTACATCACCCGGTTGTTTGCCTTTCAGTTCCGCAACAAAGGTGTTGGAACGAATGATATCCAGCGTAGTGACGCCAAACAGCTTGTTTTTGTCATAAACACCGGCTTTTTTCAGCACTTCTGCAGCGATAGCCACAGTGGTATTAACCGGGTTAGTGATAATACCAATGCACGCTTTCGGGCAGGTTTTCGCGACTTGCTGTACCAGGTTTTTCACGATCCCAGCGTTAACGTTAAACAGGTCGGAACGATCCATACCCGGTTTACGCGCTACGCCAGCGGAAATAAGAACAACATCCGCACCTTCCAGCGCCGGAGTCGCATCTTCACCAGAAAAACCTTTGATTTTCACAGCAGTAGGGATATGGCTCAGATCGACGGCCACACCGGGAGTGACTGGAGCGATATCATACAGGGAGAGTTCTGAACCTGAAGGCAGTTGGGTTTTTAACAGTAATGCAAGCGCCTGGCCGATACCACCAGCAGCGCCGAGGACTGCGACTTTCATCCTAAACTCCTTATTATATTGATAAACTAAGATATGTTGCTCCGCTGCCGCGACCTTAATCCACAAATTCACAGTTTACAATGACCACTTCTCAAGAATGTGTAGTCACGCAAATTTGGCGTTTATGCATTTAATTGACGTAATCAGGGAGCTAACTTACGTAATTAACAGCCGCTTATGCATCAGAGCTACATTCCAACAGGTGGTGACAATATACCCTACCGTTCAGCCAAAACAATATCAATTTGATAACAATTAATTTACTTTTAAGCGAAATTTACGCGCCGTGACACAGGCATGTTTCTCAATAACGAAATTTGATAAAATCCCGCTCTTTCATAACATTATTTCAGCCTTCTCCAGGGCAGACTGTTTGCATAAAAATTCATCTGTATGCACAATAATGTTGTATCAACCACCATATCGGGTGACTTATGCGAAGCTCGGCTAAGCAAGAAGAATTAGTTAAAGCGTTTAAAGCGTTACTTAAAGAAGAGAAATTTAGCTCCCAGGGCGAAATCGTCGCCGCATTGCAGGAGCAAGGCTTTGACAATATTAATCAGTCTAAAGTCTCGCGGATGTTGACCAAGTTTGGTGCTGTACGTACCCGCAATGCCAAAATGGAAATGGTTTACTGCCTACCTGCTGAACTGGGCGTACCAACCACGTCCAGCCCGCTGAAAAATCTGGTGCTGGATATCGACTACAACGACGCTGTTGTGGTGATTCATACCAGCCCCGGCGCGGCACAGTTAATTGCGCGTCTGCTGGACTCTTTGGGCAAAGCAGAAGGTATTCTTGGCACCATTGCTGGTGATGACACCATCTTTACCACCCCTGCCAAAGGTTTCACCGTCAAAGACCTGTATGAAGCGATCTTAGAGCTGTTCGATCAGGAGCTTTAATCTCTTGCCCCGTCGCTTCTGGCGGCGGGGAAAATGTTGCAGTCCCCTGTCCCCCTTGTTTTCCCTGCCATTTATTTAACGAATAGTGCGTTTCTTGAGACAAAAAATTCACACATCGAATACATAAAGTAAAAACCGCATATTATGCAAAAAAACATATCTTATTGAAATTAATGCCATTTACTATAAATCACCCTATTTTTAATTCCAATTTGTTATAAAGGTTAAAATTTTTAACAATTTACATTCAATAGAAACAGTTAGCGTGGTATTAATTAGCTCAATAATTAGTGTATACTTGATTTTGTGATATGGGTCACGAAACAAAGACCCAACTAAAAGATTATGTCGAGGTAAAAATCATGAAAATCAAAACCACTGTTGCTGCATTAAGCGTACTTTCTGTTGTCTCTTTCGGTGCATTCGCTGCCGATTCCATTGATGCTGCACAAGCACAAAATCGTGAAGCTATCGGTACTGTATCCGTAAGTGGCGTTGCCTCTTCACCGATGGATATGCGTGAAATGCTGAACAAAAAAGCGGAAGAGAAGGGCGCAACGGCCTACCAGATTACTGAAGCTCGTAGCGGTGATACCTGGCACGCCACGGCTGAACTGTACAAATAAACCCTCATCGTCTTGTCCGACGAGATTGCCTCCGGTTCGGAGGCTTTTTTTTGCGCTAATGGCGAACATTAAAACGCAAATGTCCTTCCAGCTCTTCTTCTGCCTCATCAAACAACAGTATTAACGCGCCAAAACGGCGACGCGTTTTCTCTCCCAGATGAACAAACTCAATCTCCAGCGGTAGTGGCAGGACATCGTTCATTAACACATCCCACAGAGAGTCGAGATCGCGTACCTTATCTTTCGCCAGACCAAAGGTTTGGCGAAAGTCGCGATAAAAGTCCTCCTGACTCTCAATCTCATCAAAATCAAAGCTATAGATATTCATCTGTTGCCACCATCACGTTTCGCGGCGAGTTCTGCCGATCATCGCTAAGTATAGCCATGAAAAAACCGACGCTTTTGGCGTCGGCTCAGATGATTGACAAAGTGCGCGTTGTTGATGTCGGATGCGGCGTGAACGCTTTATCCGGCCTACCAGGGTGTGCAAATTCAATATAATGCAATTTTGTAGGCCTGATAAGCGTAGCGCATCAGGCAATTTGGAGTATATCAGCAATATCAACTGACACCTTTTGCCGTCGGTTTTGACTTAACTATCGGTCAGCGCATGTTGATACTTATGGAGCATACTGGTAAGCCGATACACCGGTTCTGTAACCTGCGGCGGTGCTTGCCAGATGCGTAACTTTTCCTGGTAAATCTCCAGTTCTTCCAGCAACTGCCCGAAGTAACGACGGCGTTTGTCATCGCTACGGGCAGAAATAACGTGGTCCGCGGTACGTCGCATTTGTCGGTGGAATGCCGATAAATCATCGTTAACCGGGATCGGCGCATCGCGCAGGCGCTGGTGTGCGATAATCATCGTCAACGCCAGGCGAAATTTCGGTAAATCGCCGGGAAATTTATTCATCAGCAAAAACAACTGCTGATAAAGCGCCGGCAGATGGTTCTCTTTACGACGCGCAACATTGGTGGTCATTGCGGAAACAGCAGCAGAAACAAACTGATTAAGCAGTACGCGTCCGGTTCGATCACGCGATTTATCCCGCACTAAAAGAATGACAATAAACGCCAGCACACAGCCGACAATTTGCCCCAACGCGCTGTCGAGAAACTGGCTGAACTGAAAGGTCATCGGGTTATCCAGCACAATAATGTTAATGGTACTGGCTAACGCCCCCATCGATCCCAGCCGCCGTTTCTGCACTTCGATACCGAGGAAGAATCCCAGCACCGCCAGACTAAGGCAAAGCAGCAACATACTCTGTTGGGTATTGGGGATAATCACCAAAAAGTAGAGCAGCCCTAACGGCAGCGCCGCCAGCGTCCCGTAGATAAAGTCGATCGCTACCATGCGTGGATTAGGCAAACGCATTGCCAGCGAGGTCACTACTGCGATCATTACCATTGCACCACTGCCAGAGGTCCATCCGGTCCACAGCCAGAACAGCGTCCCCAGAATGCAGGAAAGTGTTGTGCGCCAGAAATTGACCATCGCATGATGACGCTCGGCTGACTCTACTTTTACTTCCGGCTCGCCTTGCAGGATCTCTTCTTCGGTCGCGTTGATTTTGGTGTTGCTGATGACGCCTCGCTTGAGCAACTGATAGCGCGTTGCCGCCGCGACCCAGCTATAAATGGTGATGGGCGTTTCGCGCTCCCCGGTCCAGGCAATAACTCTCCGCAGGCGCTTTAGCTGCTTATGGACGTCCTGCGCAGTTTCTACCGGCGTGTCAAAAAATTCGCGGAAAGTATCTGTGATCAATTCCGGGCGCGAATTCTGAATCAGCCAGGTTTCGCAAGACTGAGTGATCAGCGTCAGCGACAGCGTATTGATCGCTTTTAAACGTCGATTGGCGCGTGCCCAGCGGGAAGATTCCATATTCAGGTTGCTGCGCATTCCTTGCAGCGCCGTGGTGCGTCGAACCAGGTCACCCCAGGCTTTATCGACGACTTCACCATCGCCATGTTTGATACACAGTTGCATTAACTGATATTGCGCCACCAGCAAACTTTCCAGTTCACGATCCACCTCTTGCTTAATCGATCGCGGAGAAAAGAGCAGATCCGCCACAATAGCGCACACAATACCCATGACGATTTCGCTGCAACGTTCAACAGCAAACTGCGGCGTAAGTAGCGGTTCCGGCTGAATGGTGATCACAATGATCAGCGCGGTGTAACCCGCCAGCCCCCACGCATAGGAGTTTTCTACTCGTACCAGCGAAGAAATCCAGGTACAAAAACCGGCCCAGATACAGCACACCAGAATCATCAACAATGGCGCGCGGATCATCGCAATAATGATCACCAACCCGGCAATACAGCCTATAAATGTGCCGATGATGCGCAAAAAGCCGCGATAGCGAATAGCGCCCGAGTACGGTTCTCCACCGGCTGCAAAGGCCGGACCTGCGGCAACAATCGCCGCTGTCAGTACCGCCCAGCGTGGCGTTTCAAGCTGAAAATGAAAACCAACAAACAGCGCCAGCACAATGGCGGTCGCCAGTTTTACCGCGAAGCGAATATGTTGGTTAGCAATGGAGAAAATACCCATCGTGATTAACCAAACTCGCGCAGGCGATGAGCCATTTTTCGGAAGAACGAATCCTGACTTTCGTCGCGATCTTGTTTACCCGTAACCACCACAGTGGCGGTAGTCCCGGCAGGCCAGATGTTATCTTGCTGGTTGTCGAGACGAATACGTACCGGAACACGCTGCGCCAGACGCACCCACTCCAGGTTAGAGTCGATAGTCGCCATACCTTTGTCATCACGCGTGCTGCTGGCGTTAGTGACTCCGGCAGCAACGCTATCGACCGTACCTTTCAGCACTTTATTGCTACCAAGCGGCGTGATCTCTGCGCGATATCCTGGATGTACACCTTCCAGTTTGGTTTCTTCCATATAGGCCAACACATAGAAGGAGTTCTGTTTCACCAGTGCAACGGCCGTTGATCCCCGCGTAATAAATTCACCGGTATAGACGTTGAGGTTGGTCACCCAGCCATCTGCTGGCGCGCGGATCACTGTGCGTTCAAGATCCAGTTTTGCCAGATCGCGGGTCGCCTGCGCTTTCGCTAACTGATGCAGGACCGTTTGCAGCACGTTGTTGGCCTGGTCGATCTCTTCGCGAGACATCGCCTGTATGCCGAGACGGTTACGACGTCCGGCCTCCTGGCGCTTTTCCTGTGCCAGCACCTGATAATAAGCAACGTCGGCTTGTGCTTCCTCGAGCGCCTTTTGATAGCGCGGCTGGTCGATGGTGAACAGTACCTGCCCTTTTTTCACCAACTGGTTATCATGAACATTCACTTGGGTAATGAGACCGGAGACATCCGGCGCAATTGCCACCACGTCGGCGCTAAAGCGCGCGTCACGCGTCCACGGAGATTCGGTGTAATAGACCCAGGCATTAAAAATTGCGATGAAGGCCAGAATGACTAATACGACCGTAATGGCCGTACGGGAGAATTTTCTTATTAGTGTTTTCACTTCAACCTCAAACGAACAGTCGCGATATCAAATAAAACAAACAGCAATAGAGAGCGGTGTTGAACAACGCCGGATGCCAGACAAAGTCGTAGATACCTGTTGGCACAAGTACCCGGCGCACTAGCCAAAAAATCGCCAGTGATAAAAGCAATTCGAAAAATATCGGTGGGAAGGACAGCCCAAACACCACGATAACGGGAAACAGACTCATGTTGACCTTGGTTGTATAGAGAGAGCAGGCGTCATTATTTTCAGCATCTGTCGCCGCAGAGAAGGGCATGGAAAGCCGGGCGAGAGCAACATTGCTGTAGATTAATATTTAATATATTAGCGTAACTGTTATGCTGTTATCTATATTATGTGATCTAAATCACTTTTAAGTCAGAGTGAATAATGGAACGACTAAAACGCATGTCGGTTTTTGCCAAAGTAGTTGAATTTGGCTCTTTTACCGCCGCCGCCAGGCAGTTACAGATGAGCGTATCATCCATCAGTCAGACGGTATCTAAACTGGAAGATGAGTTGCAGGTTAAGCTACTAAACCGCAGCACGCGTAGCATTGGCCTGACCGAAGCGGGTAAAATTTACTATCAAGGCTGTCGCCGGATGCTCCATGAAGTGCAGGATGTTCATGAGCAACTGTATGCTTTCAATAACACGCCCATCGGCACGCTACGTATTGGCTGTTCTTCAACTATGGCACAAAATGTTCTCGCGGGGCTGACGGCAAAAATGCTGAAAGAGTACCCGGGCTTAAGCGTAAATCTGGTCACGGGCATTCCTGCACCTGACCTGATTGCCGATGGCCTTGACGTGGTGATCCGCGTTGGCGCATTACAAGATTCCAGCCTGTTTTCCCGCCGCCTGGGCGCGATGCCAATGGTGGTGTGCGCCGCCAAAAGCTATCTCACACAGTATGGCGTACCGGAAAAACCAGCCGATTTAAGTAGTCATTCATGGCTTGAATACAGTGTGCGCCCGGACAATGAATTTGAACTGATCGCTCCGGAAGGGATCTCAACGCGCCTCATCCCACAAGGGCGATTTGTCACTAACGATCCGATGACGCTGGTTCGCTGGCTAACTGCTGGGGCGGGGATCGCCTACGTGCCGCTGATGTGGGTGATCAATGAGATCAATCGCGGGGACCTGGAGATCCTGCTGCCGCGTTACCAGTCAGATCCTCGCCCGGTTTATGCGCTATATACCGAAAAAGATAAGTTGCCGTTAAAGGTGCAGGTAGTGATCAACTCATTAACGGATTATTTTGTCGAGGTAGGAAAACTTTTTCAGGAGATGCACGGGCGTGGGAAAGAGAAGTAATTCCTTAGCGCAGGTCGAATAAGGCATTCACGCCGCATCCGGCAACCGATGCCTGATGCGACGCTTACCGTCCTGGACAGATTACGCTGTACCACCAACAGTCAGGTTATCGACTTTCAGCGTCGGCTGACCTACGCCAACCGGCAGGCTCTGCCCTTCTTTACCGCAGACACCCACGCCGTTATCCAGTTTCAGGTCGTTGCCCACCATCGAAATCTGCTGCATGGTTTCGATACCGGAACCAATCAACGTTGCGCCTTTCACCGGCTTCGTCACTTTACCGTTTTCAATCAGATACGCTTCTGAGGTGGAGAAGACAAATTTACCAGAGGTGATATCTACCTGACCGCCGCCAAAGTTCGGCGCATAGATACCATACTCAACGGATTCAATGATTTCCTGCGGTGTCGATTTACCCGGCAGCATGTAGGTGTTGGTCATACGCGGCATTGGCAGGTGAGCGTAAGATTCACGGCGACCATTGCCGGTCGGCGTCATACCCATTAAACGCGCATTGAGTTTATCCTGCATGTAACCTTTCAGGATCCCGTTCTCAATCAACACGTTGTATTGACCTGGTGTGCCTTCGTCATCAATCGCCACCGAACCACGGCGATCAACCATCGTACCGTCATCAACCACGGTACACAGTTCAGAAGCCACCAGCTCACCGAGCTGGCCACTAAAGACCGATGTACCACGGCGGTTGAAGTCGCCTTCCAGGCCGTGACCGACCGCTTCATGCAACAACACGCCCGGCCAGCCAGCGCCGAGAACAACCGGCATAGTCCCCGCAGGCGCGGCAACGGCGGAAAGATTGACCAGTGCCATACGCACTGCTTCTTTCGCCCATGCATCAGCGCGAACTTCACCATCGAGGTCAGCAAGGAAGAACTCATAACCGAAACGACCGCCGCCGCCGCTGGCCCCACGTTCGCGTTTACCATCTTCTTCGACCAGAACGCTCACGGAAAGACGCACCAGAGGGCGGACATCCGCCGCCAGAGTTCCGTCAGTCGCCGCGACCAAAATTAATTCATAGACGCCGCTCAGGCTGGCAGTCACTTCCTGTACGCGCTTGTCCGCTTCGCGGGCAACTTTATCGACGCGGCGCAGGATATCCAGCTTCTCTTCGCGGCTCATGCTTTGCAGCGGATCAAGCGAGGTATACAGCGGGCTATGCTCTACCGCGCCCAGTGTTTGTACTTTGCCATCGCCACTATCACGGACGATGGTGCGCGCCGCTTGCGCACTCTGCTCCAGCGCCAGCAGGCTGATTTGGTCTGCGTAAGCAAACCCGGTTTTTTCACCGCTGATTGCACGCACACCAACACCCTGATCGATGTTGTAAGAACCATCTTTGATAATGCGGTCTTCTAAAACCCAGGACTCGTGATAGCTCGACTGAAAATAGAGATCGCCATAATCAAGGCGACGTTCGGCCAGTTGACCGAGGATCGCGAACAAGTCCTGATGTTTCAGGCCGTTCGCCGCTAGCAATTGTTCACTTACCAGGTTCAGACTCATCGTTTTTGCTACTCGTTAGTTACTGCGGTAGAGGATTTTTTACGGCTGCCGGGTGCGGCGTAAACGCCTTATCCGGCCTGCGGTTTGTTCCGGTTCGTTGGTTTTATGGCAACGATTATCTTATGAGATTGGGGCAATTACATGCCCTCGTCAAATCATTGCGCTTTTTCTTTACGCGGCTGACGCAACACTTCGTTGATTTGCGGAGCATCCAGCGAACCAGAAATGCGATAGCGCAAAATGGAGACCTTACTCCACAGCGGCCCCAGCACTTTACTGGCGGCAAACACTGCCGCGCCGACAATCGGGTTAACCGCAAAGGCCGCAGCCACGCCCACTGTCGCAGAAATCTCTGGCGCGACAACCGCTTCCATATTGAGATCGCGACGCACCAGATTTACCGATCCTTTCATGGCGATATCCGCTTCCAGGCCATCCACCAGCGTGTCGTCAGTGTGCATAACGCCGTCTTTAATCCACGCGGTGCTGCGAATGGAGTCAAAATAGAACCCTTCGCCAAAGGTATCCCTGAAATCAAAGCGCAGCTTACGCATCAGGGCATCAACACTCAATAAGCGCAGCAACTGTCCGGCATGTCCGGTGCTAATTTCGGTAATTTCACCTTTGCCCAGTTGTGTATGAATGATGCCGTTCAATGTCGCCTCGTCTGGCTGCCACGGCGATTTACGCCAGTGCAAATCGTAATCCACATTAAATGATGACTGGCGTATTGGCGTCGTAACACCAAAAAATTCTGCGGCAGCATCAATTTTCTGTCCGCGCAGTTTTCCTTTCAGCGATGTCCGTTGATTTCCGGGATTATTAACCCATTCACCATCAGCAGTGAGCCGCGAGAAACCGGTATCAATCAGCCCGTTGGTCAGGGTTAACGTATCGCCGGAAATGGTGATATCACTGTCGATGCGGCCGAATTTTTGCCCCCATAACCAACATTCTGCGCAACGTATTTGCGCATCCGGCCAGCCACGGAAGCTGATACGCTCCGTTGTCGGGAAAGATGATGACGGCGTTGAATCACCACGAGTTTTTGCCACGCTCGGGTTGTAATAGAGATATTTGATATTCGCTAACCACGGTGCGTTATTACGCATCGCCAGCGTAGCGTTGATTTCACGCCCTTGCGCCTCGACCTGCGTACCATTTGCCATCGGTTGCGAAACAATGCTCAGGTTATTCCATTGCTGATTTCCCAGCGACAACATCGGTGTACGTAGCGTAATGTGCTGAGGGAAACTCGCTGCGCTGCCAACTTTTTCCGTTGCGCCTTTCTGGAACAAGGCCAGCCACTCGGCACCGTTCATCGGCGGCATATTGAGTTCAACACCACTTTGCTCCGGTAACGGAGGGAGCGTTTTGCTGTCTGCCGCCCAGATGGCGCGATCGAGCGTCAGCTTTTGACCGAGCAACCAGCGGCTATTGAAATGGTTATCCGCGCCTGCCTGTCCGGTTAATTCAAAGCTGTTGAGATTGCCGTTGACCTTAACGTTAATTGGCAACGGTTCGCCAGCAGGTTTGGCTAACGGTGAAGGTAAGTGACTGCTCACATTCTTCAGATCGCCGTTCAGTTCAACGTTATACGTTGCGCCAGCTTGATAAGGTAGCTCAATGCCCACTTTACCATCCCATGCCATACTGCCGCTTAACGCTTCATTCAGCGCTTCAGGCAGAACGCCAGTTTTCGCTGGTTGCCAGTTGCCGTTGAGATTCACCGCAACCTGGTAGGCTTTCGCCCCTTCTTTGGTGGAAAAATCCACGTTCAGTGGCTGGTTAAACCAGTTTGCGGTTAGTGATTCGCTTTGTAGATCGCCATTGATAAAGCTGAATTTGCCGCTCAAATTTTTCAGAGTGCTATCAAGCGGTTTGATAAACAGACTGTTGTTACGCAGCGTCACTTCGCCTTTCGCTGTAACCAGCTCGCCGTCCAGCGGGATATCGAGATGTAAGCGAGCATTCACATCGCCGTCGAGCTGGAGTTCTTGCAGGGTCGCCCCCAGCGAATCCTTCAGCGGCGTCTCATCAAAATAAGGGCCAACAGCTTTGCCCGGACCTTTTATGTCAGCATCAATCAGCAACTTTTCTTTCGAGTAGTCAGGGATCACTGCGGTGAGATTGCTGGCACGCACGCCACCCAGATTAACGCCATCGGTTTTCATCCATAAACCGTCGTTAATAAAGTCCAGTTCAATATCGAGATTAGTTAATGCTGGCCAGTCCGGCTGGAAAGCAAACTTCGCATTACGCAGCGGCACCAACACCTCAAACTGACCTTCGTTGTGTTTGTATGGAAAAAGATGCGGATTGCCGCCATAAACCAGCGTCGCGTTCTCCGCCTCACCACCCTGAATCGCCCCACTTAAGTAATCAACCAGGTCTTTACCCATCAGGTTTTCCGGGAAATAGCGCCAGGCTTGCGAACCATCATCGGTACTGATGCCAGCCAGAATGCCAAGCCAGGGTTCATCATTAGCCGGTTGCAGGTAGCGGAAACCACCACGCGCATGGACGGCTTTGGCTTTGACATCAATATTGCGGCCATCGAGCTGAAAACCCTTATCGTTATTCAGCCAGCTTAAGGCCGCCTTGCCGTCGACAATTTCCAGCGGCGCACGAAATACCGTTTCGTAAGGCATTTTCGCCTGCTTCATGGAAGCGGTAAGCAAACCATTTTCTACGCTACCGGAAAGCGTCCCGGAGAAATGTTCCGCCCCCGGTAGTAATTTCCATTGCTTCCAGGCCAGATCGCTCCACGATGCCTGAAAGCGGGTCTTTTCTGCAGCCTGAAGCGGGATATCCAGCGCCAACGTGTTGATCTTGCCGCTCGGTTGCGTGGAACGCCAGATATCCCCCAAAGCAGGTGAAAGTTTCGCTGCCAACGGGCGTATGCCTTCCAGCCCAGCCAGTTCCAGATTGCTGGCGCGAATACGTAGTTCGTCACTGCGTTTATTATTTTTCCCACCAACGTCCTGTTCCGGTATCCAGGCCAGCGTCAATGCCCCGCTTGGCCAGGGTTTGCCGTCCATAGTGATACGAGTATCAGGAATAGAAAACTGCCAGCCCGGATTTTCACGCGTAATATGTGCGGTCAGATTATCCACCGACAGCGAATGCGCTTTCTTCTCACCCAACCAGCTTGCGCCGCCCTGTTTCAGCCAGACGTCGCCACCGGTCACATCGCCTTTGTCGATCGTCATCCAGCCTTCCAGCGAGAACTGCGCCGTTTCCAGCGCAATGTTGTCCTGCATCCATTTACCCAGCCACGGTTTCAGGTCGATATCATCAGCCTGTAGCCATACGCGACCGTTGCTTAACAACCCCTCGTCATCACGCAGATCCATCCGCACCTGCATCACGCCGTGCTGTCCGGTAAGGCTGGAGAGACTTACCTGGCCTTCCGCACGGTGCCGACGCGGATCGTTAAGCCAGGTAAGTTGCGGGATCGCCAGTTCAGCACGCTGGCCTGATGGCGTCAGAAAGCTGACTTCGCTATCGCGGAGATCGAAGTGATCGAACTGGCGTAGAAAAAGATCGCTGATGTGGCTGGCTTCCAGGCTGTCATTACCGCTGTCGCTGGAAATTGGTGTATTGGTGCGAAAGCGCAGTTGCCAGAAAGTGAGATCGCGAAACTGCCAGCGCATATGCAGCAGGCTCTGCCAGACATCCAGCGCCAGGGTGACGCGTTTAACCGAAAACTCACCGCCATCTTTTAGCTCTGCACGAATGTCGCGTGCTTCAATCGTCGGGCCAAAATTCTGCCAACTGGCAGAGAGTTGACTGGCAGCCACCGGCATTCCGGTAGCAGATTCTATTTTGTTGAGGATTTCCGGACGCCAGGCGTCGAGGTACGGTAAAGCAATACGCAGGCCGCTGACCAGCAGCGCAGCGATCACAACGAGCGCGGCTCCAGTAAGCAGTAAAATCCCCGGCAATCGCCTCACCCGTCACTCCTTGTCTGCTAAAAATGTGACTCAAAAACCCTTTGCCGGATGGCGACCCAGCATCTGTTTACATCATAACGACATCAAACTGCTCCTGGTTATAGAGCGGTTCAATTTGTACTTTAACCTGTTTGCCAACGAAAATTTCCACTTCCGCCAGTGAGTGCGACTCTTCGCCTTTCAAGGCTTCGGCTACTGCCGGAGAAGCATAGACCAGGAAACGGTCAGAGTCGTAAGCATGGTGCACACGAACGATTTCTCGCATGATTTCATAACATACGGTTTCCACCGTTTTCACCGTTCCGCGACCGTGGCAGGTTGGGCATTCATTACACAGTACGTGCTCAATACTTTCGCGGGTTCGCTTACGCGTCATCTCCACCAGTCCCAGTGCCGAGAAACCGTTAACGCTGGTTTTTACCCGGTCTTTGCTCAACGCCTGTTCCAGTGAATGAAGCACGCGACGACGGTGATCTTCATTATTCATGTCAATGAAATCAATGATGATAATCCCGCCCAGGTTACGCAACCGTAACTGGCGAGCAATAGCCTGCGTCGCTTCAATATTGGTATTGAAAATGGTGTCGTCCAGATTGCGATGACCGACAAACGCCCCGGTATTAATATCCACAGTAGTCATTGCTTCGGTCTGATCGATAATCAGATAGCCACCGGACTTCAGCTCAACTTTGCGCTCCAGCGCCCGCTGAATTTCATTTTCTACATCAAAGAGATCGAAAATCGGCTGGCGGCCCGTGTAATGCTCCAGCTTGCTGGTCATCTCAGGAATGTATTCCGAGGTAAACTCCAGCAATGCTTCGTAAGTCAGACGCGAGTCAACGCGAATACGGTCCAGTTCGGCATCAGCAAAATCACGCAGGACACGCTGTGCCAGCGCCAGTTCGCCATACAGTTGATAACGAGTCTGTGGGCGCTTTTTACGCTCCATCACTTTAGTCCACACGCGCTTCAAATAAGCGGCATCGGAAGCCAGTTCTGCTTCGCCAACACCTTCCGCTGCGGTACGGATGATAAACCCACCCTGCTCGTCACAATACTCTGCGACCACTTTTTTCAGGCGTTCACGTTCGGATTCACTTTCAATGCGTTGGGAAACCCCAACGTGGGATGCGCCAGGCATAAACACCAGATAGCGAGACGGCAGCGTGATATCCGTGGTCAGGCGCGCGCCTTTGGTGCCCAGAGGGTCTTTCACCACCTGTACCATCAGATCTTGCCCCTGGCGGACCAGTTCCGAAATGTCGCGTACCGTGAACTGCTTTTGTTCCTCGCCCGCCACACATTCAGTGTGCGGCATAATGTCAGAAGCGTGTAGAAACGCGGCTTTCTCCAGCCCAATATCTACAAAAGCCGCCTGCATACCCGGAAGTACACGACTTACACGACCCTTGTAGATATTGCCTACGATTCCGCGTCGCGCCTCACGTTCAATATGAATTTCCTGCAGAATGCCGCCATCAATATACGCCACTCGCGTTTCCGAAGGCGTTACGTTTACCAACAATTCAGCCGTCATGTTTATCCCTTTTCTCACGCAGTGCGTTAAAATTACTTAATAATTCATACGTTTCAACCAGCGGTAAGCCGACTACGGCGTGATAGCTGCCATTTATCTTCCTGACAAAACAACCACCCAGCCCCTGAATACCGTATGCACCTGCTTTATCTAACGGTTCACCGCTGGCGACATATCCCGCGATGTCTTCACCTGTTAACATTCTGAAAGTCACATCGGTAACCACCAGGCAATCGAGAATGTGCTGGCTGTCGGCCAGCGCCACTGCTGTCATTACCTGATGGGTCTGTCCCGATAATTTGCGTAACATCTGCGCCGCATGTTCTGCGTCGCGCGGTTTCTCTAACACTTCTCCGTTCAGGATCACGATAGTATCCGCCCCCAGCACCGGCAAATCCTGCGCTGCTTGCTCGACGCCCGCTTGCGCTTTTTCGCGCGCCAGACGCACAACATACTGCTGCGCGCTCTCCTGCGGATGACGCTGCTCCTCAATGCCCGTAACAATACGTTCGAAAGTGAGGCCAAGTTGCGCAAGTAACTCCTGACGACGTGGAGAACCGGAAGCTAAATACAGAGAAGTCATAGAAACCTTTATTGCACTGCAAACTGCTGACGGATTTTGCGCATCAGCAAGAAAATCCACGGCCAGAGCACACCATTGACTACACTACTCCAGAACACTTCGGGTCTGAAAGAGACGTTGATCACCAAAAACTCTGACCAGAAAACAATAATATCCACTACCAGCGAAAGCAACATGACGACCAGCGCCTGCTGCCATAATGCCAGGTTGCGGAAAAGCTGGAATTTCAGCGCTACCAGATAAGCAATGATACTCATCGACAACGCCCGTACACCGAGCGTAGAACCGCTGATCAGATCCAGTATGGCACCCATCACAAAACCTGTGCCCACATTTACGCGATGGGGCAAGGCCAGGATCCAATACAATAAAATGAGTAATACCCAGTTTGGCCGGAAAACGATGAGGTTATCCGGCCAGGGCATAATTTGTAGTAACAACGCGATGAGGAAAGAGAGCCAGATAACCCAGCGTCCCTGGCTACGATATCTCGCCACTATTGCCCTCCCGGCGCACGTGCAGGCGGTTGAGCACCACTTTGCGGCGGCGTAACCCCTTGTGGAGAGCGGTTAGTGGCAGTACCCGTTGCTGGTTGCTGCGGATCTGGCTGGGTAATTCCCGTTGCCGGTTCCGGAAGTTTTGGTCCCATTGCATCTGGCGAAGGCAACACCTGCGGCATCATTTGCATCAGGCGTTCATTAGCAACGCGATGCACTTCTTCCGGCGTCATTGGATTAGCGCCGTTACGATCCGCGCCCCACAGCAGCAACAGATAACGCAAACGTTGCAGACCCGCAGTCGGACGAGCCTGAATCACGGTATAAGCGCGCTGGGTATCGAGCTTCACGGAAGAGACGACTGCCACCGGATAACCTTCCGGGAAACGACCACCAAGACCAGATGTCACCAATACATCACCAACACGAATATCAGTATTCGCTGGCAGATGCTCAAGTTGTAAATCATCAGTACAACCGTTACCCGCTGCAATTACGCGGATATCGTTACGAAGTACCTGAATTGGCAGCGCATGGGTCGCGTCACAGATCAGCAGCACGCGGCTGGTCAGTTTTGCGACCGCTACCACCTGACCAACAACACCTTTATCGCTGATGACCGGCTGACCTTCATAAACCCCGTTAACGCTGCCTTTGTCGATAACAACCTGATCGCTGTACGGATCGTTAACCGTAGAGATAACCTGGGTCACCATCTTCTGCTCATCCTGACGCAGCGGAGAACCCAGCAGCTCGCGCAGACGCGCGTTCTCCTGTTTGTATTGTCCAAGCATCAGCAGCTCGCTGTTTTTCAACAGCAGTTCTTGACGTAACGCCCGGTTTTCAAGTTCTAGTTGATCGCGCGAGGCCAGCGTCTGCGATACGCCATCCAGCAATTCTCGAGGAGCATTAGAAATAAAGTAGAAAGGACTGACGGCGGTATCCATATAAGTACGGATTTGACTAAACGTCCCCAGGCGACTGTCGGCAATAATAACGCCGAGCGCCACCAGCACCGCCAGAATAAGGCGAATCTGTAGCGACGGGCCACGGCTAAAAATTGGCTTCATAAGTTATGCGTATTCTCGTATCAGATCAGGCAGGGTAAACAGACGCTTCCCCTGCCTGCATCCGATTACTCTTCGCTGAACAGGTCGCCGCCGTGCATGTCGATCATTTCCAGCGCCTTGCCGCCACCACGCGCCACACAGGTCAGCGGGTCTTCAGCAACAACAACTGGAATGCCGGTTTCTTCCATTAACAAACGGTCAAGGTTACGCAGCAACGCACCACCGCCAGTGAGCACCATTCCGCGCTCGGAGATGTCGGAAGCGAGTTCCGGCGGACACTGTTCCAGCGCAACCATCACCGCGCTAACGATGCCGGTCAGCGGCTCTTGCAGCGCTTCAAGGATTTCGTTGGAGTTCAGCGTAAAGCCGCGTGGCACACCTTCTGCCAGGTTACGGCCACGAACTTCGATTTCACGGACTTCATCGCCCGGATAAGCAGAACCGATTTCGTGTTTGATACGTTCTGCGGTCGCTTCACCGATCAAAGAGCCATAGTTACGGCGAACGTAGTTGATGATCGCTTCGTCGAAGCGGTCACCACCGATACGTACAGAAGAGGAGTAAACCACGCCGTTCAGAGAAATAACGGCAACTTCAGTAGTACCGCCACCGATATCAACCACCATTGAACCGGTTGCTTCAGATACCGGCAAGCCTGCACCGATTGCTGCGGCCATCGGTTCTTCAATCAGGAAGACTTCGCGGGCACCTGCGCCCTGCGCGGATTCACGAATAGCACGGCGCTCAACCTGGGTAGCACCAACCGGCACACAAACCAGAACACGCGGGCTTGGACGCATAAAGCTGTTGCTGTGCACTTGTTTGATAAAGTGCTGGAGCATCTTTTCAGTCACAAAGAAGTCAGCGATAACGCCATCTTTCATTGGGCGAATGGCAGCGATATTGCCCGGCGTGCGGCCCAGCATCTGCTTCGCGTCATGACCTACTGCAGCTACGCTTTTCGGTGAACCGGCACGATCCTGACGAATGGCCACCACGGAAGGCTCATTCAATACGATGCCTTGTCCTTTTACATAAATAAGGGTATTCGCAGTACCCAGGTCAATGGACAAGTCATTGGAAAACATGCCACGAAATTTTTTCAACATACTAAGGGATAATCCTGAAAGCTGGGGCGGAAAAGAAAATCCGCTTACTTTACCAACCACACGCAGCAGCGACAAGGCGCAAAAATCATCTGCTGCGGTGAAAATTAGTGCAGTTTGTTTCCTTTGTTACAAATCTCTACCTGAGTCCAGAGAGGCTAAATGCATCAGTAGCATTCCTCGCCTGTTTGCAACTGCGTAAGGTCATTCATCTGCATATGTGCTGCAACAATCTGGCGAACAGACAAGCACGCTCCCGTGAAACGCAGCGCGCATTATTCTACGTGAAAACGGATCAAACGGCAGGTTAAACCGAGTATCTTTGTGAATATTTTTTCACGTTAGTATCAAGTGGCTGTGAGGACGCGAAAAAATCCCCCTGTCCACCTAAAACCCCGCGCTGAATCAGGGTCTGCCACTCGCTTCGCGAACGTACGCCCGTAGCGTAAACCTGAGTGTTGGTCCCGGAACACGCTTCTACCATGCTCTGAACCAACAATTGATTCTCTGTTCGCTTCTCAATGTTTCTTACCAGCCCCGGATGGAGCTTGAGTAATTCAACATTAAGTTCTTTGATCCAACGGGTACTTACCAGCGTCAATCCGGCCTGGTTGACGGCGACCCGAACCCCTAAAGCATTCACTAAACGAATAACAGGTTGCAAGCGACCGATATGTTGACCAACATCAGCCTCTGCAAGTTCAATAATTATGCGTTTTCGTTGCGATTTTTCACATTGCATCAACGTATCGCGTAGCCAACGCTGGAAACGTGGACGAATCAACGACTCAACGGTGACCTGAATCGCCAGATTTTCTTGCGGCCAATAGCGTAGCAGCGGGATGAGGCGACTGACTTGCAGGCGGTCATACTCTTCCGATAAGCCAAACTGCAACACCATCGGCATATATTCCGCCGAGCTGACCTCTTCATTACCATCAAAGATGCGGCACATCAGCTCGCGGTGATGAACCTGCCCCTCACGGGTAACCGCCGGTTTCTGATAAAGACGCGGGCCGCCGCGGCTAAGCATTTGCTCAATGAGCGTACGCCAACGAACGTTACCGCGCCCTTTTTCAGGTAACGAGTCATCGTAAATGGCCCAACTGTTGCCGCCCTGTAATCCGGCATTGCGCGTAGCGGATTCAGCATGTTCCATCACCTGTTCGGTATCCTGCCCACTACGCCAGGCACAGATGCCGATGTGAATCATATCATCACGATCGAGCATTTTATTACTCGGTAAGGTATCAACCGCCTTGATCAATTGCCCGGCAATGCTCTCCGCCTCTTTTAATGTCCGGTGTGGCAACAGCACGGCAAAATCGCTACGGTGATAACGTGCCAGCAGCGACCCCGGATAGCGCATCATAAATGTCGATAACAAATTTGTCAGGGTAAAGAGTTGTTCTTCAACCTGACTGTGCCCCCAGGTGTCGCTCAACATATTGAAATCCGGCAGGCGGATCATCATCACGATCCCGTGAGTCCCTACTTTCTCCTGATCTTCCAGTAACGTTGCCAGTTGGTTGTCGAAAAAGAGGCGGTTATTGAGGCCAGTTTTAATATCCTGCGCAGCATAGGAACGAATCAGCGTATCGAGACGACTGTGCTGTTCGCGCGCATTCTGAATTTCGCAAAGCAGCGTATCCAGTGCACTGCTGGCCCCTGGCGGCCATTCATAGATGGTGCCCAGCACATTCGTGCCGCGCTCACCGTTTAAGATACGAGTGGCGCGGGTTTCCAGCAGTTCTTGCCCGGCAAGTTGCCGTTGCAACCAGCGTACAGCCAGGAAGAGCATAATAATGATAAATCCAATCGCACCAGTGAGCGGTGCAGTGGTCATCAGCGAGTGGAAATAGTTGCCCATCGGGTCCTGATACACCAAATGCAGAGACATCCCCGGATGTTTAATCAACGGTACAGTCAGCTCGCGAAACAGATCGCTAGTACCAACCGGACGGTAGCTGCCATTGCGGGACTGGGTATAAACCTGTTTTTTATCGTGCAAAAGATCCACGCGAACGATATCCGCCGACATCATCAGTTCGCTGATTTGTGGCCTCAATGTGCTGAAGTCATTCGACACAAGATGGGTATCGATCGCCGTCGCCACTGCCTGAACACGATGACTAAACTTATACTGAATGGCGTTGTAGAAACTAAGCGAGCAGCCCAGCAGAGTCACAAAAATTGTTAACCCGGTGAGCAGCGTGACAAAGGCCGAAAATTTCGTCGTTAATCTCATCCTTGTGTTAACTCCGATAGTGAGGACGCGGG
The DNA here is from genome assembly GCF_003027595.1 of Escherichia sp. 20412-1. Classification (NCBI taxonomy): domain Bacteria; kingdom Pseudomonadati; phylum Pseudomonadota; class Gammaproteobacteria; order Enterobacterales; family Enterobacteriaceae; genus Escherichia; species Escherichia sp. 20412-1. Next base: position 20,011 of record NZ_PYQM01000033.1, read on the forward strand.
CATACCAGCAAATCAGATTTATCTCGCAATTTATTGCGCTTCATCGGCTTTGCTTTTCCATTAGCGAGTATAGTCTTCAGAAATTATTTTCCAATCCATCATGCACATGAGGACCTCTTATGCAGGCGTTACTTTTAGAACAGCAGGACGGCAAAACCCTCGCATCTGTACAGACTCTGGACGCAAGTCGCCTGCCGGAAGGCGATGTGACGGTCGATGTCCACTGGTCGAGCCTGAATTATAAAGATGCGCTGGCGATTACCGGTAAAGGAAAAATCATCCGCAATTTTCCGATGATTCCTGGCATAGACTTCGCAGGAATCGTACGCGCCAGTGAAGATCCTCGTTTTCATGCCGGTCAGGAAGTGTTACTCACCGGTTGGGGCGTTGGTGAAAACCACTGGGGCGGGCTGGCACAGCAGGCGCGCGTGAAAGGTGACTGGCTGGTTGCCATGCCGCAAGGTCTGGACGCGCGTAAAGCGATGGTTATCGGTACTGCCGGGTTTACCGCCATGCTGTGCGTAATGGCGCTGGAAGATGCCGGTATTCATCCGCAGGATGGCGAAATTGTCGTTACGGGCGCCAGCGGCGGCGTCGGCAGTACGGCCGTAGCACTGTTGCATAAGTTGGGTTATCAGGTCGTTGCCGTTTCTGGTCGTGAAAGTACCCATGAATACCTGAAAAGGTTAGGTGCCAGCCGTATTTTGCCGCGCGATGAGTTTGCTGAATCCCGTCCACTGGAAAAACAGCTTTGGGCTGGCGCGATTGATACTGTTGGCGACAAAGTGCTGGCGAAAGTACTGGCACAAATGAACTACGGTGGCTGTGTGGCAGCCTGTGGTCTGGCGGGTGGCTTTGCCCTGCCAACCACGGTAATGCCGTTCATTCTGCGTAATGTCCGTTTACAAGGGGTGGATTCAGTCATGACGCCACCAGAACGCCGCGCGCAAGCCTGGCAGCGTCTGGTCGCAGATCTACCGGAATCATTCTATTCGCAGGCAGCAAAAGAAATTTCGCTGGCAGATGCTCCGAAGTTTGCTGAAGCCATTATTAATAACCAGGTGCAAGGGCGCACATTGGTAAAAATAAGCTAAGATTTCGCACAAAATAATTTACATATCATTAACGAATTTTAGCAGCACTTTGACATTCTCCCTGCCATAGTAATCAGGAGCATACCGGGAGTCTGTTATGAAAAAAATTCGTCAACTTACAGAAGCCGATGTCACTGCCGAATCGGCTTTTTTTATGCAACGTCGGCAGATTCTGAAAACGTTAGGCATCAGCGCTGCTGCACTTTCTCTACCAACCACTACTCATGCCGACCTGCTTAGCTGGTTTAAGGGTAACGATCGCCCGCCCGCACCAGCCGGAAAGCCATTAGAATTCAGCAGGCCTGCCGCCTGGCAAAATAACCTGCCACTGACGCCGGAAGATAAAGTTTCCGGCTATAACAACTTCTATGAGTTCGGACTGGATAAAGCCGATCCAGCGGCGAATGCCGGCAGTCTGAAAACTGATCCGTGGACGTTGAAAATCAGCGGTGAAGTCGCTAAACCGTTAACCCTCGATCATGATGCACTGACCCGTCGTTTCCCGCTGGAAGAGCGGATTTATCGTATGCGTTGCGTAGAAGCATGGTCGATGGTGGTGCCGTGGATTGGTTTTCCGCTGCACAAATTGCTGGCACTGGCAGAACCGACCAGTAACGCGAAATACGTCGCCTTCGAAACCATTTATGCGCCGGAACAGATGCCAGGCCAGCAGGACCGGTTTATTGGCGGCGGCCTGAAATATCCTTATATAGAAGGATTACGTCTCGACGAAGCGATGCATCCGCTCACACTGATGACCGTTGGTGTTTATGGCAAGGCGTTACCGCCGCAAAATGGCGCACCGGTACGGCTGATTGTGCCGTGGAAATATGGCTTTAAAGGGATTAAATCGATTGTCAGTATTAAGCTGACCCGGGAGCGTCCGCCAACCACCTGGAATCTGGCCGCGCCCGATGAATACGGCTTTTATGCCAACGTCAATCCGCATGTTGATCATCCCCGTTGGTCGCAGGCTACCGAACGGTTTATCGGTTCAGGTGGCATTCTTGATGTACAACGTCAGCCAACGCTGTTGTTTAACGGATACGCCGATCAAGTGGCGTCGCTTTATCGTGGACTGGATTTACGGGAGAATTTCTAAGTGCGACTGACAGCAAAACAAGTGACATGGCTGAAAGTTTGCCTGCATCTTGCCGGATTTTTGCCGTTTGTCTGGCTGATGTGGGCAATTAACCACGGTGGATTAAGTGCCGATCCGGTGAAAGATATTCAGCATTTTACCGGTCGGACTGCGCTGAAATTCTTGCTGGCGACCTTGTTGGTTACGCCGCTGGCGCGCTACGCTAAACAACCATTATTGATTCGCACTCGCCGCCTGTTGGGTTTATGGTGTTTCGCCTGGGCAACGCTGCACTTAACCAGTTATGCCTTGCTGGAGCTGGGAGTGAATAATCTGACGTTATTGGGTCAGGAATTAGTCACCCGACCTTATTTAACGCTCGGAATTATCAGTTGGCTGATTTTACTGGCTTTAACATTCACTTCCACGCAGGCGATGCAGCGAAACTTAGGCAAACGCTGGCAACAATTGCATAACTTCGTCTATCTTGTCGCGATCCTGGCCCCCATACATTATCTGTGGTCAGTAAAGATTATCTCACCACAGCCAATCATCTACGCTGGGCTGGCTTTACTGCTTTTAGCCTTACGTTATAAGAAGTTCCGTCAATGGTGGCGCTAATTTCATGAACTGTGCGGCTTGTTGCAAAATACGCGGCGTTGAAAGTTATTTACATGTTAGCTGTTGATTATCTTCCCTGATAAGACCAGTATTTAGCTGCCATTTGCTACGAAATCGTTATAATGTGCGACCTCGTTCTCCCTGACGCAGTTTTTGAGCTGCGGAAAAGGTGACAATGGCGAAACGAAGGTATATTTTGTTTTTTGCCGGAGAATGGCAGCAGATCGCTGCACAATGTCCGTCAAGTCTCACATTGACACTCTGGGGCAAAATAGACCGGCGTCCCGGCTGGCTGGAATTTATCGCTATGCATACAGCTACTGTCGGGGCATACGCTTTACAGACGGCGGTGAAACGCCTGTCACAATCACACTAAACAAAGAGTACGGAACCCACTCATGGATATTCGTAAGATTAAAAAACTGATCGAGCTGGTTGAAGAATCAGGCATCTCTGAACTGGAAATTTCTGAAGGCGAAGAGTCAGTACGCATCAGCCGTGCAGCACCTGCCGCAAGTTTCCCGATGATGCAACAAGCTTACGCTGCACCAATGATGCAGCAGCCAGCTCAGTCTAACGCAGCCGCTCCGGCGACCGTTCCTTCCATGGAAGCGCCAGCAGCAGCGGAAATCAGTGGTCACATCGTACGTTCCCCAATGGTTGGTACTTTCTACCGCACCCCAAGCCCGGACGCGAAAGCGTTCATCGAAGTGGGTCAGAAAGTGAACGTGGGCGATACCCTGTGCATCGTTGAAGCCATGAAAATGATGAACCAGATCGAAGCAGACAAATCCGGTACTGTGAAAGCAATTCTGGTCGAAAGTGGACAACCGGTAGAATTTGACGAGCCGCTGGTCGTCATCGAGTAACGAGGCGAACATGCTGGATAAAATTGTTATTGCCAACCGTGGCGAGATTGCATTGCGTATTCTTCGTGCCTGTAAAGAACTGGGCATCAAGACTGTCGCAGTGCACTCCAGCGCGGATCGCGACCTAAAACACGTATTACTGGCAGATGAAACGGTCTGTATTGGCCCTGCTCCGTCAGTAAAAAGCTATCTGAACATCCCGGCAATCATCAGCGCCGCTGAAATCACTGGCGCAGTAGCAATCCATCCGGGTTACGGCTTCCTTTCCGAAAACGCCAATTTTGCTGAGCAGGTTGAACGCTCTGGCTTTATCTTCATCGGCCCGAAAGCAGACACCATTCGCCTGATGGGTGACAAAGTGTCGGCAATTGCCGCGATGAAAAAAGCTGGCGTCCCTTGTGTACCGGGGTCTGACGGCCCGCTGGGCGACGATATGGATAAAAACCGCGCCATTGCTAAACGCATTGGTTACCCGGTAATTATCAAAGCTTCCGGCGGCGGCGGCGGTCGCGGTATGCGCGTAGTGCGCAGCGACGCTGAACTGGCGCAATCCATCTCCATGACGCGTGCGGAAGCGAAAGCTGCTTTCAGCAACGATATGGTTTACATGGAGAAATACCTGGAAAATCCTCGCCACGTCGAGATTCAGGTACTGGCGGACGGCCAGGGCAACGCTATCTATCTGGCTGAACGTGACTGCTCCATGCAGCGCCGTCACCAGAAAGTGGTCGAAGAAGCGCCAGCACCGGGCATTACCCCGGAACTGCGTCGCTACATTGGCGAACGTTGTGCCAAAGCGTGTGTTGATATCGGCTATCGCGGAGCAGGTACTTTCGAATTCCTGTTTGAAAACGGCGAATTCTATTTCATCGAAATGAACACCCGTATTCAGGTAGAACACCCGGTTACTGAAATGATCACCGGCGTTGACCTGATCAAAGAGCAGTTGCGTATCGCTGCCGGTCAACCGCTGTCGATCAAGCAAGAAGAAGTTCATGTTCGCGGCCATGCGGTGGAATGCCGTATCAATGCCGAAGATCCAAACACCTTCCTGCCAAGCCCGGGCAAAATCACCCGTTTCCACGCACCTGGCGGTTTTGGCGTGCGTTGGGAGTCTCATATCTACGCTGGCTACACCGTGCCGCCGTACTATGACTCAATGATCGGCAAACTGATTTGCTACGGTGAAAACCGTGATGTGGCGATTGCACGCATGAAGAATGCGCTGCAGGAGCTAATCATCGACGGTATCAAAACCAACGTTGATCTGCAGATCCGCATCATGAACGACGAGAACTTCCAGCATGGTGGCACTAACATCCACTATCTGGAGAAAAAACTCGGTCTTCAGGAAAAATAAGACTGCAACAGCGTCAAAAGGCCGGATTTTCCGGCCTTTTTTATTTCTGGGGATCGGCAAGCCCCATAAGGTACAATCCCCGCTTTCTTCACCCATCAGGGACAAAAAATGGACACTCGTTTTGTTCAGGCTCATAAAGAGGCGCGCTGGGCGCTGGGGCTGACCCTTTTGTATCTGCTTGTTTGGTTAGTAGCTGCTTACTTACCTGGCGTTGCCCCCGGTTTTACCGGTTTTCCGCGCTGGTTTGAGATGGCCTGCATCCTGACGCCGCTGCTGTTTATTGGACTGTGCTGGGCGATGGTGAAATTTATCTATCGCGATATTCCGCTGGAGGATGACGATGCAGCTTGAAGTGATTCTACCGCTGGTCGCCTATCTGGTGGTGGTGTTCGGGATTTCGGTTTATGCGATGCGTAAACGGAACACGGGCACTTTCCTGAATGAGTATTTCCTCGGCAGCCGCTCTATGGGCGGTATTGTGCTGGCGATGACGCTCACCGCAACCTATATCAGCGCCAGTTCGTTTATCGGCGGACCCGGCGCTGCTTATAAATACGGGCTGGGCTGGGTATTGCTGGCGATGATTCAGCTACCTGCTGTCTGGCTTTCGCTCGGTATTCTCGGCAAGAAGTTCGCTATTCTCGCGCGCCGCTACAATGCGGTAACGCTGAACGATATGCTGTTTGCCCGCTACCAGAGCCGTTTGCTGGTGTGGCTGGCGAGTTTGAGTTTGCTGGTAGCATTCGTTGGTGCAATGACCGTGCAGTTTATCGGCGGTGCGCGTCTACTGGAAACCGCTGCTGGCATTCCTTATGAAACCGGCCTGCTGATTTTCGGCATCAGTATTGCGTTGTATACCGCCTTTGGTGGCTTTCGCGCCAGTGTGCTGAACGACACTATGCAAGGGCTGGTGATGCTGATTGGCACCATTGTGCTACTGGTCGGCGTGGTCCATGCTGCTGGCGGCTTAAGCAACGCAGTAGAGACGCTACAATCCATTGATCCGCAACTGGTAACACCACAAGGCGCTGATGATATTCTGTCGCCTGCCTTCATGACTTCGTTCTGGGTTCTGGTGTGCTTTGGGGTGATTGGCCTGCCGCATACCGCGGTGCGCTGTATCTCTTATAAAGACAGCAAAGCGGTACATCGGGGGATCATCATCGGTACAATTGTGGTGGCGATCCTGATGTTTGGTATGCATCTGGCTGGCGCGTTAGGCCGCGCGGTGATCCCTGATCTCACCGTGCCGGATCTGGTGATCCCAACGTTGATGGTAAAAGTGTTGCCGCCGTTTGCTGCCGGGATCTTCCTTGCCGCCCCAATGGCCGCGATTATGTCGACGATCAATGCCCAATTGCTGCAAAGTTCCGCTACGATCATTAAAGATCTCTATCTGAATATCCGTCCGGAACAAATGCAAAACGAGACGCGTCTGAAGCGGATGTCGGCGGTGATTACGTTGGTTCTCGGCGCGTTGCTGCTGCTTGCCGCCTGGAAGCCGCCAGAAATGATCATCTGGTTAAATTTGCTGGCCTTCGGTGGTCTTGAAGCCGTCTTCCTGTGGCCATTGGTGCTGGGCCTTTACTGGGAACGCGCTAACGCCAAAGGCGCGCTAAGCGCGATGATCGTCGGCGGCGTGCTGTATGCCGTACTTGCAACCCTAAATATTCAGTACCTGGGCTTCCACCCTATCGTGCCCTCGTTACTGCTAAGTTTGCTGGCTTTCCTGGTCGGAAACCGTTTCGGTACATCCGTCCCGCAAGCTACCGTTTTGACTACTGATAAATAAAGAGTTTTGCCATGCCTTGGATCCAACTGAAACTGAACACCACCGGCGCGAATGCAGAAGATCTTAGCGATGCGCTGATGGAAGCCGGTGCCGTTTCTATCACTTTTCAGGATACCCACGATACGCCAGTGTTTGAGCCACTGCCGGGCGAAACTCGCCTGTGGGGCGACACCGATGTGATTGGTCTGTTTGACGCAGAAACAGACATGAATGAAGTTGTGGCGATTCTGGAAAACCATCCGCTACTCGGCGCGGGCTTCGCGCATAAAATCGAGCAACTGGAGGATAAAGACTGGGAACGCGAGTGGATGGATAATTTCCACCCGATGCGCTTTGGCGAACGTCTGTGGATCTGTCCAAGCTGGCGCGATGTACCAGACGAAAATGCTGTCAACGTGATGTTAGATCCGGGTCTGGCGTTTGGTACGGGCACTCATCCAACCACCTCTCTGTGCCTGCAATGGCTCGACAGCCTCGATTTAACCGGTAAAACGGTCATCGACTTTGGCTGTGGTTCCGGCATTCTGGCTATCGCGGCGCTGAAGTTGGGCGCAGCAAAAGCTATTGGTATTGATATCGACCCACAGGCCATTCAGGCCAGCCGCGACAATGCTGAACGTAATGGTGTTTCTGATCGACTGGAACTCTATCTCCCGAAAGATCAGCCTGAAGCAATGAAGGCCGACGTGGTGGTCGCTAACATTCTCGCAGGCCCGTTACGTGAACTGGCGCCGTTAATCAGCGTCCTGCCGGTTTCAGGCGGTTTACTGGGCCTTTCCGGTATCCTGGCAAGCCAGGCAGAGAGCGTTTGTGACGCGTATGCCGATAGCTTCACGCTCGACCCGGTTGTGGAAAAAGAAGAGTGGTGTCGCATTACCGGTCGTAAGAATTAACCTTCACAATGCGGCATAGTGGTGTAGCGCGAAGTGCGAGCAACATCACAAAAGGCACGTGAATTTGCTGGTTTTTTGAGCAAATTCACGTGCCTGAATTTTCATTCATAAAGAAAAATTGAGAACTTACTCAAATTTCTTTGAGTGCAAATTTTAGTCACTTGTTTCTAATGTGATGATTTTTATGACTAATTATTCCGAGGCGTTCATTTTAAATGCAATTCTTTGATCCATCTCAGAGGATTGGTCAAAGTTTGGCCTTTCATCTCGTGCAAAAAATGCGTAATATACGCCGCCTTGCAGTCACAGTATGGTCATTTCTTAACTCATGCGCATCGGACAATATCAGCTCAGAAATCGCCTGATCGCAGCGCCCATGGCTGGCATTACAGACAGACCTTTTCGGACGTTGTGCTACGAGATGGGAGCCGGATTGACAGTATCCGAGATGATGTCTTCTAACCCTCAGGTTTGGGAAAGCGACAAATCTCGTTTACGGATGGTGCACATTGATGAACCCGGTATTCGCACCGTGCAAATTGCCGGTAGCGATCCGAAAGAAATGGCGGATGCTGCACGTATTAACGTGGAAAGCGGTGCCCAAATTATTGATATCAATATGGGTTGCCCGGCTAAAAAAGTGAATCGCAAGCTCGCAGGCTCAGCCCTCTTGCAGTACCCGGATGTCGTTAAATCGATCCTTACCGAGGTCGTCAATGCAGTGGACGTTCCTGTCACTCTGAAGATTCGCACCGGTTGGGCGCCGGAACACCGTAACTGCGAAGAGATTGCCCAACTGGCTGAAGACTGTGGCATTCAGGCTCTGACCATTCATGGTCGTACACGCGCCTGTTTGTTCAATGGAGAAGCTGAATACGACAGTATTCGGGCAGTTAAGCAGAAAGTTTCCATTCCGGTTATCGCGAATGGCGACATTACTGACCCGCTTAAAGCCAGAGCTGTGCTCGACTATACAGGGGCGGATGCCCTGATGATAGGCCGCGCAGCTCAGGGAAGACCCTGGATCTTTCGGGAAATCCAGCATTATCTGGACACTGGGGAGTTGCTGCCCCCGCTGCCTTTGGCAGAGGTTAAGCGCTTGCTTTGCGCGCATGTTCGGGAACTGCATGACTTTTATGGTCCGGCGAAAGGTTACCGAATTGCACGTAAACACGTTTCCTGGTATCTCCAGGAACACGCTCCAAATGACCAGTTTCGGCGCACATTCAACGCCATTGAGGATGCCAGCGAACAGCTGGAGGCGTTGGAGGCATACTTCGAAAATTTTGCGTAAACAGAAATAAAGAGCTGACAGAACTATGTTCGAACAACGCGTAAATTCTGACGTACTGACCGTTTCTACCGTTAACTCTCAGGATCAGGTAACCCAAAAACCCCTGCGTGACTCGGTTAAACAGGCACTGAAGAACTATTTTGCTCAACTGAATGGTCAGGATGTTAATGACCTCTATGAGCTGGTACTGGCTGAAGTAGAACAGCCCCTGTTGGACATGGTGATGCAATACACCCGTGGTAATCAGACCCGTGCTGCGCTGATGATGGGCATCAACCGTGGTACACTGCGTAAAAAACTGAAAAAGTACGGCATGAACTAATTCAGGTTAGCTAAATGCTTGATTAAAAAGGCGCTACTCGGCATGGGGAAGCGCCTTTTTTATAGGCGTCACAAAGGGAGTGACCATGAGAACAGGATGTGAACCCACCCGGTTTGGCGATGAAACAAAAACGATCATTCAGGGTGATGCATTAGCCGAGCTAAAAAAAATCCCCACCGGGAGCATCGATCTGATCTTTGCCGACCCGCCTTATAACATCGGCAAAAATTTTGATGGTCTGATCGAAGCATGGAAAGAAGATCTGTTTATTAACTGGCTATTTGAAGTGATTGCAGAGTGCCACCGCATCCTTAAAAAACAGGGCTGCATGTACATCATGAACAGCACCGAAAACATGCCCTTTATCGATATCCAGTGTCGCAAACTTTTTACCATCAAAAGTCGCATCGTCTGGTCATATGACAGTTCTGGGGTACAGGCGAAGAAACACTACGGCTCCATGTACGAACCTATCCTGATGATGGTGAAAGACGCAAAGAACTACACATTTAACAGCGATGCTATTCTGGTAGAAGCCAAAACCGGATCGCAGCGCGCGTTGATCGATTATCGTAAAAATCCTCCGCAGCCTTACAATAATCAAAAAGTACCGGGCAACGTCTGGGATTTTCCGCGCGTGCGTTATTTGATGGATGAATATGAAAACCATCCGACGCAAAAGCCGGAAGCATTGCTGAAACGCATTATTCTCGCCTCTTCAAACCCTGGAGATATCGTTCTCGACCCGTTTGCGGGCAGTTTTACCACCGGCGCGGTCGCCGTCACAACCGGGCGAAAATTCATTGGTATTGAGATTAACAGCGAGTACATCAAGATGGGGCTCCGACGACTGGGTATCGCGTCACATTACTCCGTGGAAGAGCTGGCGAAAGTAAAAAAAAGAAAGACCGGCAACCTGTCAAAACGATGCCGGGTCAGCGAAGTTGACCCCGATCTCATTGCAAAGTAAAGGAAGTGTAAGCCTGGTTTTCAGATTATTCATTTCGTGTATATTTCCTGCCAGACTTGGTTAAACATGCACAGGCTCAGGTAATGATTCGCAAGTATTGGTGGCTCGTCGTTTTCGCTGTCTCCGTTTTTCTGTTTGATACTTTACTGATGCAATGGATTGAGCTGTTGGCTACAGAAACAGACAAATGCCGCAATATGAATTCGGTTAATCCACTTAAGCTGGTTAACTGTGACGAACTGGATTTCTACAACAGAATGTAAGCTTATACGATATCTAATTCATTTGTTTTATGAATTAGTTTTGCTACATTTTTATCTGGTATGAACATTCTTAATACGTTATCGACTAAGGCGGGTGCGTGTTTATAAAGATCGTAACCCGCCATATTCATTAACCAGTTTTTGACAATTCCGCAGAAAGCACCCTCAATAATAATCATCACTACATCTAAATCGAGATTATTTTCCACACAGCCTTGTTGCTGACATGCCTGCAATATTTCGCGCAGAATCTGCGGATTAAAACCCATCTTCTCGCGTATTACGGCCTCTGCCAGCATCTCATCATTAAATTCACATTTGTGATATAAAATTTGCAGTAATGCTTGTTGGCGTGGAATTTCGGCAATATATTGCAAGCCAACAATCAGTTTTTCACGCAATTGCTGAAACGGGTTATGCTCTGCCCCTGCCGTCAACCGCTCCTGAATTAACTCCCGCAATGAAGGCTGTTGCAGCCACATCTCATTAAACAGTTGGGTCTTGTTTTCGAAATGCCAGTAGATAGCGCCACGCGTGACGTTGGCAGCGTCAGCGATATCATTGAGCGTCGTCTTGCTTACACCATGCTGCGCAAACTGGGCGATGGCGGTTTCAATCAGTTCTTGCCGGGTCTTCAGAGCTTCAGCTTTGGTTCTTTTTGCCATGATTAATTATTCAGGAAATAAATACATTAGACATAAAGGAAATAATGAAAGGTAATGTATCACCCAATATTTATTTATACGAGAGGCTAAAATTCACCTGCTATAAATCGTCAAATAAACAAAATCCATTATTGACGTAGAATACATTTATTTAATGAATGTACGTTTCAATTTGCGTCAAAACAATTCCTCTCCCTTCAATTCACATCAAAACAAAACATTAGAACACGAATCTATTTTTGTGTTTATGTGCCTTGAGAGGCCAGTATTCATAACTATTTATTACATCGCCGGACGATAATTTGTAGGATAGCGAACTGTATTTTTATTTCTGCGAGTTAACGCGTTGCCTTTTTCTGGCAAATAACGCGCTTTTGTTTTTTTGAGGAATAGTAATGACGAAATATGCCAGGTTTTTCCTCCTGCCCCCCTTTATCATGATCTCCGCAGCGTTAATCGCGGGTTGCAACGATAAGGGAGAAGAGAAAGTTCACGTCGGTGAACCGCAGGTTACCGTTCATGTTGTGAAAACTGCCCCGTTAGAAGTTAAAACTGAATTACCTGGCCGTACCAACGCTTTCCGTATTGCCGAAGTTCGCCCACAGGTTAACGGGATCGTACTAAATCGTAATTTCACTGAAGGCAGCGATGTGCAAGCAGGTCAGTCCCTGTACCAGATTGATCCAGCGACCTATCAGGCAAGTTATGACAGTGCGAAAGGTGAACTGGCGAAAAGTGAAGCCGCCGCTTCCATCGCGCATTTGACGGTAAAACGTTACGTTCCGCTCGTGGGCACAAAATACATCAGTCAGCAGGAGTACGATCAGGCCATTGCTGATGCCCGCCAGGCCGATGCCGCCGTGATTGCCGCAAAAGCCACGGTCGAAAGCGCCCGCATCAATCTCGCTTATACCAAAGTAACCGCGCCAATTAGCGGACGTATCGGCAAATCGACTGTGACCGAAGGTGCTCTCGTCACTAACGGGCAAACGACTGAACTGGCGACTGTCCAGCAACTCGATCCTATCTACGTCGATGTGACCCAATCAAGCAACGATTTCATGAGACTGAAGCAGTCCGTAGAGCAAGGAAATTTACATAAGGAAAACACCACCAGCAACGTAGAGCTGGTCATGGAAAACGGTCAAACTTATCCCCTGAAAGGCACACTGCAATTCTCCGATGTGACCGTGGATGAAAGCACTGGTTCCATAACCCTACGTGCGGTTTTCCCTAACCCACAGCATACGCTTCTGCCGGGTATGTTTGTGCGCGCCCGGATTGATGAAGGTGTACAACCTGATGCCATTCTTATTCCGCAACAAGGCGTCAGCCGCACACCGCGTGGCGATGCAACCGTGCTGATTGTGAATGAGAAAAGTCAGGTTGAAGCGCGTCCAGTCGTTGCCAGCCAGGCGATTGGCGATAAATGGTTAATTAGCGAAGGGCTGAAATCTGGCGATCAAGTCATTGTCAGCGGTCTGCAAAAAGCGCGTCCGGGAGAACAGGTTAAAACCACGACCGATACCCCCGCAGATACTGCGTCGAAGTAAGGCAATCAGACATGGCAAACTTTTTTATTCGACGACCGATATTTGCATGGGTGCTGGCCATTATTCTGATGATGGCAGGCGTACTGGCGATCCTACAATTACCTATCGCCCAATACCCAACCATTGCGCCGCCTGCGGTTTCTGTTTCGGCAAACTATCCGGGTGCTGATGCACAGACCGTACAGGATACGGTGACGCAGGTTATCGAACAGAATATGAATGGTATCGATAACCTGATGTATATGTCCTCCACCAGCGATTCCGCCGGTAGCGTAACAATTACCCTCACTTTCCAGTCAGGGACAGATCCAGATATCGCGCAAGTCCAGGTGCAGAACAAACTCCAACTTGCCACGCCGTTGCTGCCGCAGGAAGTTCAACAACAGGGGATTAGCGTTGAAAAGTCCAGTAGCAGTTATTTGATGGTGGCAGGTTTTGTCTCTGATAATCCCAGTACCACTCAGGACGATATCTCGGACTATGTGGCCTCTAACGTTAAAGATACGCTTAGCCGCCTGAATGGCGTTGGTGACGTGCAACTCTTTGGCGCACAGTATGCGATGCGTATCTGGCTGGACGCCGACCTGCTAAACAAATATAAACTGACACCGGTTGATGTGATTAACCAGTTGAAAGTGCAGAACGATCAGATAGCTGCCGGGCAACTGGGCGGAACACCAGCGTTGCCTGGGCAACAGTTGAACGCCTCGATTATTGCTCAGACCCGATTAAAAAATCCGGAAGAGTTCAGCAAAGTCACCCTGCGCGTGAACAGCGACGGTTCAGTGGTTCGCCTGAAAGATGTCGCCCGTGTTGAGCTTGGTGGTGAAAACTATAACGTCATCGCCCGTATCAACGGTAAACCGGCAGCGGGTCTGGGTATTAAACTAGCCACTGGTGCGAACGCCCTCGATACGGCGAAAGCCATTAAGGCGAAACTGGCAGAATTACAGCCATTCTTCCCGCAGGGAATGAAGGTTCTCTACCCTTATGACACCACGCCATTCGTCCAGCTTTCTATTCACGAAGTGGTAAAAACGCTGGTTGAAGCCATTATCCTGGTGTTTCTGGTGATGTATCTGTTCTTGCAGAATATGCGAGCAACGCTGATCCCCACCATTGCTGTGCCCGTAGTGCTGTTAGGGACGTTTGCCATCCTCGCCGCTTTTGGTTACTCCATCAACACACTAACAATGTTTGGAATGGTGCTTGCCATCGGGCTGCTCGTCGATGATGCGATAGTGGTGGTAGAGAACGTCGAGCGCGTGATGATGGAGGATAATCTCCCGCCAAAAGAAGCGACGGAAAAATCGATGTCGCAAATTCAGGGCGCACTGGTGGGTATTGCGATGGTGCTGTCAGCGGTTTTTATTCCGATGGCATTCTTCGGCGGTTCCACAGGGGCAATTTATCGCCAGTTTTCTATCACCATTGTTTCGGCAATGGCGCTTTCCGTACTGGTGGCATTGATTCTCACCCCTGCATTATACGCAACGCTACTCAAACCAGTCTCTGCCGAACATCACGATAAAAAGAGCGGTTTCTTCGGCTGGTTTAATACCACTTTCGATCATAGCGTTAACCACTATACCAATAGCGTTGGCAAAATCCTCGGTTCCACAGGGCGATATTTACTGATCTATGCGCTGATAGTTGCCGGAATGGTAGTGTTGTTTTTACGTCTCCCTTCTTCCTTTTTGCCGGAAGAAGATCAGGGGGTCTTTCTGACCATGATTCAACTTCCTGCTGGCGCGACGCAAGAGCGGACGCAAAAAGTGTTGGATCAAGTGACGGATTACTATCTGAAGAACGAGAAAGCGAACGTTGAAAGCGTCTTTACGGTTAACGGATTTAGCTTCAGCGGCCAGGCACAAAACGCCGGGATGGCCTTCGTTAGCCTGAAACCGTGGGAAAAGCGTGGTGGCGATGAAAACAGCGCGGAAGCAGTTATCCACCGCGCCAAAATGGAGCTGGGCAAGATCCGCGACGGTTTTGTCATTCCGTTCAATATGCCAGCCATTGTTGAACTGGGCACAGCAACGGGATTCGACTTTGAGTTAATCGATCAGGCCGGTCTGGGGCACGATGCCCTAACCCAGGCCCGCAACCAGTTGCTTGGTATGGCGGCGCAACATCCTGACAGCTTAGTCAGTGTACGTCCCAATGGTCTGGAAGATACCGCGCAGTTCAAACTTGAAGTTGACCAGGAAAAGGCACAGGCATTAGGCGTTTCGCTTTCTGATATCAATCAGACCATTTCTACGGCGTTGGGCGGAACTTACGTTAACGACTTCATCGACCGTGGACGGGTAAAAAAAGTGTACGTTCAGGCTGATGCAAAATTCCGTATGCTGCCAGAAGATGTCGATAAACTTTATGTCCGCAGCGCCAACGGTGAAATGGTGCCATTCTCTGCCTTTACCACTGCACATTGGGTGTATGGTTCTCCACGACTGGAACGCTACAACGGCCTGCCTTCAATGGAGATTCAGGGGGAAGCCGCGCCAGGAACCAGTTCCGGTGATGCGATGGCGCTGATGGAAAATCTTGCGTCAAAATTACCTGCCGGCATTGGTTATGACTGGACGGGGATGTCGTATCAGGAACGCTTATCGGGTAACCAGGCTCCTGCCCTGGTAGCAATCTCCTTCCTGGTGGTTTTCCTGTGCCTTGCGGCGCTCTATGAAAGCTGGTCAATTCCCGTCTCGGTTATGCTGGTCGTGCCATTAGGGATTGTCGGTGTACTGCTGGCTGCAACACTCTTTAATCAGAAAAATGACGTTTATTTTATGGTGGGCTTGTTAACGACAATTGGCTTATCAGCCAAAAACGCCATTTTGATTGTTGAGTTCGCCAAAGACCTGATGGAGAAAGAAAGTAAAGGCGTTATCGAAGCAACGCTAATGGCGGTGCGCATGCGTCTGCGACCTATCCTGATGACATCCCTCGCATTTATACTCGGCGTGTTGCCGCTGGCTATCAGTAACGGTGCCGGGAGCGGCGCTCAGAACGCAGTGGGTATCGGTGTAATGGGTGGCATGGTCTCTGCAACATTGCTGGCTATTTTCTTCGTGCCGGTGTTCTTTGTCGTGATCCGCCGTTGCTTCAAAGGGTAAATCAGAAACATAAAGGCGTCTTCGACGCCTTTTAAATTTTCTGGAAAAATGAGAATAATTAATAGGATAAGCATTATTTTTTCTATAACCAGCAACTCATTTGCACCTTCTCCCTTCACTATTTTTACAATTCACATAATTTGTCATTATTCATCCTAAAAGAATTATAACTACCAATGATAAAATAATATCCAGATCGTTAATAAGAGAATTCACTTATTAAGCGATAGCGTTATTATTGAGGTAACATCATGAAAAGATTAATTTCTGTGGCATTGCTCACCGCATTGCTGGCGGGTTGTGCTCACGATTCCCCTTGCGTTCCGGTTTATGACGATCAGGGCCGTCTGGTTCACACCAATACCTGTATGAAAGGTACGACGCAGGATAACTGGGAAACTGCCGGAGCTATTGCTGGCGGGGCAGCGGCTGTCGCTGGCCTGACAATGGGGATTATTGCTCTGTCAAAATAACTGAACAGAGCGCGGACTTCCGCGCTCTGTTTAACGATACAGAATCTTTCTATACGTTAAACATTGCTATATTCCGCTGGCTAATTCCCTTTTAATTAAGCATTTTATCTCGTCGCTTGCCTTTCTATCGAAATAACGCATGAATTTATTTTTCAATAACATCACCCCTTCTGATACTCACGCTAATAATCATTATTCTGCTTAGTAAAATACGCGTAAATATTTTGCGCCAAAATGTGGCGCATGTTTCATTTTCGCACCATTGCGGGGCGCTGTTTCTATTATTTCCTGTCTACACTCTGCTTATTGCGTCGCGGAATCGTGCGCAAAAACTGGCACTACTTTTGCTTATAAGAGGATGGCCACAGACAGGTAAAAAACGTTTCCCAAACGTTCTATAACGATAATTTTCGCCTTACAGGAAGCATTATGAAAAAGATGATGATAGCCACACTGGCTGCCGCCAGCGTGCTGCTTGCCGTTGCAAATCAGGCGCATGCTGGCGCGACGCTCGATGCTGTAAAGAAAAAAGGTTTTGTGCAATGCGGGATCAGCGACGGATTACCGGGGTTCTCTTATGCTGATGCAGACGGTAAGTTTTCTGGTATTGATGTTGATGTTTGTCGTGGTGTTGCCGCTGCTGTATTTGGCGACGACACGAAAGTGAAATATACGCCGCTCACCGCAAAAGAACGCTTTACTGCATTGCAATCCGGAGAAGTGGACTTACTCTCCCGTAATACGACCTGGACTTCATCTCGCGACGCAGGCATGGGAATGGTATTTACTGGCGTCACTTATTACGACGGCATTGGTTTCCTGACACATGACAAAGCAGGGTTAAAAAGCGCGAAGGAACTTGATGGCGCAACTGTCTGTATTCAGGCGGGTACGGATACCGAACTCAACGTTGCCGATTACTTCAAGGCAAACAATATGAAGTACACGCCAGTGACTTTCGATCGCTCTGACGAATCCGCGAAGGCACTGGAGTCTGGTCGCTGCGATACTCTGGCTTCGGATCAATCACAACTGTATGCCTTGCGTATCAAATTAAGTAACCCTGCCGAATGGATTGTTCTGCCGGAAGTTATCTCTAAAGAACCGCTTGGCCCGGTGGTTCGTCGTGGCGATGACGAATGGTTTTCTATTGTGCGCTGGACCCTGTTCGCCATGCTGAATGCTGAAGAGATGGGCGTTAATTCACAGAACGTCGATGAAAAAGCAGCAAATCCGGCAACACCAGATATGGCGCACCTACTGGGTAAAGAAGGCGATTACGGTAAGGATCTGAAACTGGATAACAAGTGGGCCTACAACATCATCAAACAGGTAGGTAATTACTCGGAAATTTTTGAGCGCAACGTCGGCTCCGAAAGTCCGCTGAAAATTAAACGGGGTCAAAATAACCTCTGGAATAACGGTGGCATCCAATATGCACCGCCCGTGCGTTAAGTAAGTGTGAGGTAACGAGCGTCGCTACAGCGGCGCTCTCTTTAGCGTTATGGTTTTCGAGGTTTCTATGTCTCATCGCCGCCCAACTGTTAAAGGCTCACTCTCCTTTGCCAACCCTGTGGTTCGCGCCTGGTTATTCCAAATCCTTGCCGTTGTTGCCGTCGTCGGCATTGTTAGTTGGCTATTTCACAATACCGTGACGAATCTAAGCAATCGTGGCATTACATCAGGGTTTGCCTTTCTTGATCGTGACGCTGGCTTCGGTATCGTCCAGCATTTGATCGATTACCAGCAGGGCGATACCTACGGACGCGTTTTTATTGTCGGTTTGCTCAATACGCTACTGGTTTCAGCATTGTGTATTGTGTTCGCTTCTGTTCTGGGCTTCTTTATTGGATTAGCGCGACTTTCAGAGAACTGGTTACTGCGAAAGTTATCCACAATTTATATTGAGATCTTCCGTAATATTCCGCCGCTGTTGCAAATCTTCTTCTGGTACTTTGCCGTGTTGCGCAATTTGCCCGGACCGCGACAGGCAGTGAGTGCGTTTGATCTGGCCTTTTTGAGCAATCGCGGGCTTTACATTCCCTCACCGCAACTGGGAGATGGATTTCTTGCGTTTATCGTGACCGTTGTGATGGCTATAGCCATTTCTGTTGGGCTATTTCGCTTCAACAAAACGTACCAGATAAAAACCGGTCAACTACGTCGCACATGGCCTGTCGCCGCTGTGATGATCATTGGTTTACCTTTGCTGGCGCAATGGCTTTTTGGCACAGCACTTCACTGGAACATTCCAGCCCTACAAGGGTTTAACTTCCGCGGTGGTATGGTGCTGATCCCTGAACTGGCTGCCTTAACGTTGGCGCTTTCGGTCTATACCTCTGCATTTATCGCTGAGATTATCCGCGCAGGGATTCAGGCTGTGCCTTATGGCCAACACGAAGCAGCCCGATCGCTGGGATTACCCAATACTGTCACACTACGTCAGGTGATTATTCCGCAGGCGCTGCGGGTGATTATTCCTCCGTTAACCAGCCAGTATCTCAACATCGTCAAAAACTCTTCTCTTGCCGCCGCTATTGGCTATCCGGATATGGTTTCACTGTTTGCCGGCACCGTGCTTAACCAGACCGAGCAGGCCATCGAGACGATAGCCATGACCATGTCGGTCTATCTGATTATCAGCCTGACTATCTCACTGCTGATGAATATCTATAACCGCCGTATCGCAATCGTTGAACGCTAAGGAGTCATGATGACGAAAGTATTGCTGTCTCATCCCCCGCGCCCGGCGAACCATAACCCAAGCCGCGTTATAGTTTGGGCGCGCAAAAATCTGTTCTCAAGCTGGAGTAATAGTCTGCTGACCATTGGTTGCCTGTGGCTGATGTGGGAATTGATTCCACCGTTGCTGAACTGGGCTTTTTTGCAGGCTAACTGGGTTGGGTCAACCCGCGCAAGCAGGTGCCTGCTGGGTCTTCATCCACGAGCGATTTGGCCAGTTTATGTATGGGCTTTACCCACACGACCAACGCTGGCGAATTAATCTGGCATTACTGATTGGCCTGATTTCGATTGCACCAATGTTCTGGAAAATACTCCCGCATCGCGGTCGCTATATTGCGGTATGGGCGGTGATTTACCCGCTTATTGTCTGGTGGCTAATGTATGGTGGTTTTCTTGGTCTTGAGCGAGTTGAAACCCGGCAATGGGGTGGGCTAACACTTACTTTGATTATTGCATCAGTTGGGATTGCAGGGGCGCTGCCGTGGGGGATTTTATTGGCGTTAGGCCGCCGTTCTCATATGCCGATTGTGCGTATCTTATCCGTCATTTTTATCGAGTTCTGGCGTGGCGTACCGCTGATCACCGTGTTGTTTATGTCGTCAGTGATGCTGCCGTTATTTATGGCAGAAGGCACCAGCATCGACAAACTGATCCGTGCATTAGTCGGAGTGATCCTGTTCCAGTCCGCTTATGTTGCGGAAGTGGTGCGAGGTGGATTGCAGGCGCTCCCCAAAGGTCAATATGAAGCTGCAGAGTCGCTGGCGTTGGGTTACTGGAAAACCCAGGGACTGGTTATTCTGCCACAGGCACTGAAACTGGTTATTCCAGGGCTGGTAAACACCATCATCGCACTATTCAAAGATACCAGTCTGGTGATCATTATCGGGTTGTTCGATCTTTTCAGTAGCGTTCAGCAGGCAACCGTTGATCCCGCCTGGTTGGGCATGTCGACCGAAGGGTACGTCTTCGCGGCACTGATCTATTGGATCTTCTGTTTCAGTATGTCGCGTTATAGCCAACATCTGGAAAAACGTTTTAACACCGAGCGTACACCGCATTGAGGACACTATGAGCCAAATTTTACTGCAACCTGCTAACGCGATGATTACGCTGGAAAATGTTAACAAATGGTATGGGCAATTCCATGTCCTGAAGAATATAAATTTAATCGTGCAACCGGGGGAACGAATCGTTCTGTGTGGCCCTTCTGGTTCCGGGAAATCGACAACCATCCGTTGTATTAATCACCTGGAAGAACATCAACAGGGAAGAATCGTAGTGGATGGCATCGAACTTAACGAAGATATCCGCAATATTGAGCGTGTCAGGCAAGAAGTAGGAATGGTCTTTCAGCATTTCAATCTCTTCCCACATCTGACCGTTTTACAGAACTGTACCCTGGCGCCGATTTGGGTACGCAAGATGCCGAAGAAAGAGGCTGAAGCTCTGGCGATGCATTACCTTGAGAGAGTACGAATTGCCGAACATGCACAGAAGTTTCCCGGACAGATATCCGGTGGTCAGCAGCAACGCGTTGCCATAGCTCGTTCACTCTGCATGAAACCCAAGATCATGTTGTTTGATGAACCCACGTCGGCGCTCGATCCGGAGATGGTGAAAGAAGTGCTGGATACGATGATTGGACTGGCACAGTCGGGTATGACAATGCTGTGTGTAACGCATGAGATGGGATTTGCCCGCACTGTTGCTGACAAGGTCATTTTTATGGATCGCGGAGAGATTGTTGAGCAGGCCGCGCCGGATGAGTTTTTTGCACATCCGAAATCGGAACGCACGCAGGCGTTTTTATCGCAGGTAATCCATTAAATTGGATGTGGTTTCAAAATGCAAAAAGGCCATCCTTCCGGATGGCCTTCTGCTTTATTTGATGTCTGGCAGTTCCCTACTCTCGCATGGGGAGACCCCACACTACCATCGGCGCTACGGCGTTTCACTTCTGAGTTCGGCATGGGATCAGGTGGGACCACCGCGCTACTGCCGCCAGACAAATTCTTTTCTAACCTGCCGAACTTTAACCTAAAAAGTGGTGCTGATACCCAGAGTCGAACTGGGGACCTCACCCTTACCAAGGGTGCGCTCTACCAACTGAGCCATATCAGCACGCTAAATTTGATGCCTGGCAGTTCCCTACTCTCGCATGGGGAGACCCCACACTACCATCGGCGCTACGGCGTTTCACTTCTGAGTTCGGCATGGGGTCAGGTGGGACCACCGCGCTATCTCCGCCAG
>NZ_PYQM01000034.1:0-40401 GCF_003027595.1 Escherichia sp. 20412-1
GATGTTTGCGAAGGGTGTGGAGATTAACACCAGGCAGTTGCAGATGAAAGCAGAGGTTGAGGCGCTGACAGAGCTGAAGTCCATCAGAAGTTATGTTGTTGGCTGGCCTGCCAGTTGAATAAAAAAAACGGGACCACGGCCAGTCCCGATGTAATGAGTTTTTACGGTATTGACATTTTATGATAGTTAGCGCACTAACTATGCCATATCAGAATACTTCAGGAAGTGACGTTGTTATCATTTTTGCCAACAGGGATAGCGTTCAGGTCCGGGGAATCCGTATCTGGCACGGGTGGTGCGGTCACCTGTTGTTTATCGTTTCTGGTATCCTGAAGGGCAGGCAATCCGGATGATTATCGCTGTCATCCATGCTAAGTATTTCTTTGAGTTTTAGTGTTTCGTCATATGTTACGGACTGATAGCCCGACTGGTGTCCAGAGTTCTCTACGATCAAAAATGCATAAATACCAGAGTGTTTTTCTTCGGTTTTCTGCTGCTTATAATAATTTTTCATCGTATCAAGTTTTTTCTTGCTACCACTCAACCAGTATATCTGACGGGAATAACATGGCTGGAATACACTGCTCTCATCGCCCCAGAAATAAAATCTCTCGATGGCTTGTTGCTTATTAGTACTTGGAATATTTACACATCCATACAGGAATACAGCAGCAGTGAAGAAGATTATAAACTTTTTGTAAAAGAAAGCGCCTACTTTATGCGACGTTCTTCCAGCATTTTTAACGCAGTACGTCGTATGCAAAAACGTACCACGGTTGGTTAACTATCGATAGTGTGAATATTGAATGGTTTTCAGCTGTTATTGATTTTACGTGTAAATTTATGAATAAACAACTTGTCTATTGTGGAGTTTTTTTGGGGCATGGTTGGGACTCTATAACGCATACGAAATTGGCGAATACTGTTGTTTCTGACAAAAGGGTTCAATATGCGCGCCGTTTTGGTCAAAAATTCTTCCTAAGATCAATGTGACAAACTCGCATGGTTACTGGATCCTTTGCTTGTAGTTATCTTAGGAAGAAATTTGTTAACATTTTGATTTTTAAAGCTCGCAAGAGGGGTTTAAAATCCCTCGGCGTTCGCGCTGTGCGGGTTCAAGTCCCGCTCCGGGTACCATGGGAAAGATAAGAATAAAATCAAAGCAATAAGCAGTGTCGTGAAACCACCTTCGGGTGGTTTTTTTGTGTCTGCAACTTGTCGTTACACCCCTCTTATTTTTAATCACCGGGTAATCCACTCAAAAAGTATCTCTCTGCCAGACCGACATGTAAGATAGGCGCTGGCGAGTCGAGATCCACAAGGAAAAGCGTATGAAAACTGGACCGTTAAACGAAAGTGAGTTGGAATGGCTGGATGATATCCTGACCAAATACAACACTGAACACGCCATCCTTGATGTGGCTGAGCTGGACGGTTTATTGACGGCGGTGTTGAGTTCTCCGCAAGAAATTGAACCAGAACAGTGGCTGGTTGCTGTCTGGGGCGGGGCGGATTATGTGCCGCGCTGGGCGTCAGAAAAAGAGATGACGCGCTTTATGAATCTGGCTTTTCAACATATGGCCGATACCGCAGAACGTCTGAACGAATTTCCTGAGCAGTTTGAACCGTTGTTTGGCCTGCGAGAAGTTGACGGTAGCGAGCTGACGATTGTTGAGGAGTGGTGCTTTGGCTATATGCGTGGCGTTGCCCTCGCTGACTGGTCGGCATTGCCTGATTCGTTAAAACCGGCGCTTGAGGCGATAGCTCTACACGGTACAGAAGAAAACTTTGCGCGGGTAGAGAAGTTGTCGCCAGAAGCATTTGAAGAAAGCGTAGAAGCCATTCGACTGGCAGCGCTTGATTTACATGCTTACTGGATGGCGCATCCGCAGGAAAAACCTGTTCAGCAACCGATCAAAGCAGAAGAAAAGCCGGGCCGTAACGATCCTTGTCCGTGCGGCAGTGGTAAGAAATTTAAGCAGTGCTGCCTGCATTAAGAGGGCATATTGGGTGCTGGAGATGTTTCCGGCACCCAACGTTGTTATCAAGGCGATTATCCCACTTCGGGTAACAATCCTGCCGCAATCAAAAATTGCACACCAATCACGCCAATGCCGCAGAGAAACACTAACACCAGCGCCGGACGGCCACCTTTCACTCGATAAGCAGCTTGTGGATTATGCTTTCTGCTCTGCCAGGTCAGCAGGGAAGGGATAATTAACGCCAGCACCGCCAGCGCCACACCGGCGTAACCCAGCGCCATCACAAAGCCACGTGGGTAAAACAGCGCAAACGCCAGCGGCGGCAGAAAAGTAATTGCACCAGTTTGCAGTCGCCCTCCAACGGTATTTGAACGCTGAAACAAATCTGCCAGATAATCAAATAAGCCTAACGCTACGCCGAGAAAGGATGTTGCGAGGGCTAAGTCAGCAAATAAATGCACCGCCAGTTCGACATGCGGTGAGGCCACCACTTCGCGTAACGCCTGTAACAGTCCGTTTAACCCGGCATGATTAGCCAGCAGCCCCATAAAGGTTGTTGAATCAATGCTGCCCAGCGTCGCCAGTTGCCAGAAGATATACGCCACCAGAGGGATCGCACTACCAGTAATAAACACCCAGCGCAGCTTGCGAATGTTGCCATCCATATAACTAACGATGCTCGGCACACTACCGTGGAAGCCAAACGAGGTAAAAATTACCGGGATCGCAGACAACGCAAGTCCTTGTTGCAGCGGCAGGGTTAAAAGATTCATTTTATGAATATGCGGCAACAGCAGTACCAGCATCACCACCAGAAAAATAATTTTGGCGCTAAACAGAAAGCGGTTAAACAAATCGACCAGCGACGTCCCGACACAAACCACACCACCGGCAACAAAAGTGAACAACAACACGCCAGCGGTTGCCGACACTGGAATGCCTGTCCAGTCGCTGATGCTGGAGGCAAGTAATTCACCTGCACCGCTGATGTACGCCGCCGTCAGGGCATACATTAAAAACATCATACTGAAGCCAGTCAGCCACTGCCCATAACGCCCCAGATAGCGCTTTGCCAGCGTGCCCAGACCGGTGTCTGCCGGGACATGCTGGTACACCTCCAGCAGTAACAGCGCTGTGTAGCACATCAATGCCCAAAGCCCAATCAATAAGATTAACGTGACGCTAAAACCGACACCTGCCGCTGCCAGCGGCATTGCCAGCATACCCGCGCCAATTGTGGTTCCTGCCACGATAAAAACACTTCCCAGAGTTCTGTTTTTCACGCTTTCTTCTGTCCTGACGATCTTTATAAGTGATATCTGCGGCGCAGGTTAAGGCATTCTACATTTTTCGTCAAATCGACGTTACATTAAATGTAAATAAAACTGTACGATAAAATGCATTCAGAACTGCGCTGGCGCAAAGCCTTGATGAGCGGCTATCGCTACGCTATGCCTTTTTTGAGGAGGAACGATGGAATCTATTCACGGTCATGAAGTGTTAAATATGATGATTGAATCAGGTGAGCAATATACGCACGCCAGTCTGGAGGCGGCGATTAAAGCGCGTTTTGGTGAACAGGCGCGTTTTCATACCTGCTCAGCAGAAGGGATGACTGCGGGCGAGTTGGTGGCGTTTCTGGCGGCGAAAGGTAAATTTATTCCCTGCGAAGAAGGGTTCTCAACCGATACAAGTAAAATTTGCCGTCACTGATATGCAACGGCGGCAGAAAATCTGCCGCCGGAGAAGATTAGTTTTGCGTGTCGAGGGTAGAGAGTTCTTTATCGATGAAATAAAGACCTTCGCCGCTTTTACCTGCCAGGCTTAATTTATCAATAATCGATTTGAACAATTTCTCTTCTTCATGTTGCTCAGAAACATACCATTGCAGGAAATTAAATGTCGGGTAATCCTGATTGGTCATGGCAGCATGAGCCAGTTCGTTAATTTTCTGCGTGATTAATTGTTCATGCTTATAAGTTTCCTGGAATAATTCATCAAGTGAAGAATATTCAGCAAACGGGGATTCAACAGTATTAATACGCGGTAAGTTTCCGGTATCGGTCAGATAGTCAAACAGACGCTGCATATGCGTCATCTCTTCCTGGGCGTGACGGCGCAGAAACGCGGCCGCGCCTTCAAAGGTATGGTAGCTGCACCAGGCGCTCATTTGTTGATAAAGCAGCGAAGAGTACAGTTCCAGGTTCATCTGCTCATTGAGTTTTTCAATCATTTCTGGTTTCAGCATGATAGTGCTCCACAAAGGTTATTTTTGTTTCTGTGGCGCCACTATAATTTGTTATTTTATTATTTGCAAAAGGTAAAATATTAAATTCAATTATTAAAAATACGAATGGGAATAAAACGCATTACTGCTATTTATGGCATCAATTAACCAGCGAAGCCTCCCTCGCTGATTAAGGTCTTTATTGATAAGTCGAGGGTATTAAAATTTGGCACTGATACGACAGTGTAAATTCCGTATTCAGACATAACGACCCCGCAAACACACTACAGTTACTTACAGGTTGCCCAAATGCAATGGCGCGGGTAAACCCTGCCTGCTGACATGCACGTTGCGCTATTTCCTGATTGAGATAGCTGTCAGTACGGGCGTTTTGTAAAAATGCCTGATCGTAAACGAGGCGCACAATACCGCTCGTGGCGTTGACTTCGCTCAATTGAGCCTGACGAGTTACGGTGCAGCCCGCTAATGTTAAAAGTGAAAGAACAATTATCAGATGTTTCATGTCACTGCCTGAAGAGGAAGAAGAAACAGGTATTGTACTTGCGGATACGACCAGGCTATGGACAGAAAAGACGACGTATCGGTGCTATTCCTTGCTTTTTCCAGAGGTCAGACAGTTAGCGGTGACTTTATGGTTATCATTTTTATAACATTAAAGGGGTATTTATGTGATTCAAGTCACATAAAGATTGATTTTTGTGATGATTGTCATATTATAAGTGCAAAGACGATAACACCTGCATAACAAATGGTCGGAGTGCCGCGATGAAACTGCGCAAAATCCTGAAAAGTATGTTTAATAACTATTGCAAGACGTTCAAAGATGTACCGCCAGGCAATATGTTCAGATAACAAGAAACCTGCTCCGGCAGGTTTTTTGTATCCTGAGGACGGTGGATGTGACTATCGCTGAAGAAGTGAAGCCGCTACTATATCGGCTTTCAAATGCTATCAGGAGTTTACAATGTCCCAGCCGCTGAATGCCGATCAGGAACTGGTTTCTGATGTTGTCGCTTGCCAGTTGGTGATCAAACAAATTCTCGACGTACTCGATGTGATTGCACCTGTTGAGGTTCGTGAAAAAATGTCTGGCCAGTTGAAGAATATTGATTTTACTAACCATCCCGCCGCAGCCGATCCGGTTACGATGCGTGCTATCCAGAAAGCTATCGCATTGATTGAACTCAAGTTTACCCCACAAAGTGAATCCCATTAAAAAAACCGCTGCTTCAAGAGTATGAAGCAGCGGTTTTCTCAACAATTTTTATATCCGGCGCGTGATTTAAGGCGTCGATTTTTATTAGTGTATCTGATGCGACACAACATTAAGAACATGCTGGTCGGTCTGGACAGGGCACATACCGGCACGTTTCGCGCTGCGTACTTCATCAAGAATGGTTTGCAGTAACAGGCCATCGTGCTGCTGTTCTTTTTCCAGATCGCGCAGGAAATCGACGGTTGAATCATCATTCAATTCTTTAGCTTCATCGGCTAATTGTGCCAGCTTGCTTGAACGCTGCTCGTATTCTTCCATCGTTTTTTGGAAGAGTTCTTCCAGAGAGTTAAGCTTTTCACCTGGCACATCAATAGCTTTAACGATGGGCGTCGCGCCGATACTTTTCATAAAATTAAACATGCGCATCATTTGGGTCACGTTACTCTGTGCCTGGGCGCGAAGGAAAGTAGCGGTGCCATTCAGACTTTGTTCAGAACACCAGTTGCTCAGGTGAAGGTAGAGATTGGATGCGTAAAACTCGCGGTTCATTTGGGTGTTGAGTTTGAGAAGCATTCCAGTGGTTGCCATACCTAATATCCTTATATCCAGAAGACGTGAGGTGCAAGATGAATCAAAACACCGTAATTACTGTTTGCAGAATAATTCCTTTCTGCATGTCCGAAATGTGATCGTGGAGTCAATTCTGACGATGATCTGAAATAAGCATAACGTCTGAACGAATATAAGAAAATCCTTAAATCACCAAGTTTATAATTTTTTACATTTCATTGATAAGAGCAATGGGTTTGCAATAATTGTCAATGCTGTGTATTTGTGTATCTCATTGATATTAAAATAAAATATTAATGACATGATGACGATGTGATATTTTAAAACTTTTCCTGACTATGAGAGGTGGCTCTCATTATCGATTTACTCTTAATTAATGATGGTGGTGATAATTAACGCCGAAATGAATTTTGTACAAGCGCTTATCCATTTTACCATTCAGCTTAAAATGGACAGACTTCTGTCCGGTAATAATTAGATTAAAAAAAAGACACTCCAGACCACTCAACGCATACCACAAGGACTTCCAGGCTAATGTCATGGACTAATCTGCTAATGCACTTTTTATTTGTCAGACAATTGTTGTTTCCAGTATGTCATTTCTCGCTAAATTCATGCACGTTCTGACTGTAATTCTGCGATGTGATATTGCTCTCCTATGGAGAATTAATTTCTCGCTAAAACTATGCCAACACGGCCAATTATCTTTTCGTTAAAGGTAATGCTTTGTTTTCCGATTAAATTAACCAAAGTTCTTAGTTTTTACCCTACAAAAAATGATGCTAAAGCTGGAGATAACCATGCACAAATTTACTAAAGCTCTTGCGGCCATCGGTCTGGCTGCTGTTATGTCACAATCCGCTATGGCAGAAAACCTGAAACTCGGTTTCCTGGTAAAGCAACCCGAAGAGCCGTGGTTCCAGACCGAATGGAAATTTGCCGATAAAGCCGGGAAAGATTTAGGCTTTGAAGTTATTAAGATTGCCGTACCGGATGGTGAAAAAACGCTGAACGCTATCGACAGCCTGGCGGCCAGTGGCGCGAAAGGATTTGTCATTTGTACGCCAGACCCGAAATTGGGTTCCGCTATTGTGGCGAAAGCACGTGGCTATGGTATGAAAGTTATTGCCGTGGATGATCAGTTTGTAAATGCCAAAGGTAAGCCGATGGATACCGTGCCGTTGGTGATGATGGCGGCGACCAAAATTGGCGAGCGTCAGGGCCAGGAACTGTATAAAGAGATGCAGAAACGAGGTTGGGATGTAAAAGAAAGTGCCGTAATGGCGATTACAGCTAACGAACTGGATACCGCTCGTCGTCGTACTACAGGCTCTATGGACGCGCTGAAAGCTGCCGGATTCCCGGAAAAACAAATTTATCAGGTTCCTACCAAATCTAACGATATCCCGGGGGCATTTGACGCCGCCAACTCCATGCTGGTTCAGCATCCTGAAGTTAAACACTGGCTGATCGTCGGGATGAACGATAGCACTGTGCTTGGCGGCGTGCGCGCGACGGAAGGTCAGGGCTTTAAAGCGGCAGATATCATCGGTATCGGTATCAACGGCGTGGATGCAGTAAGCGAGTTGTCCAAAGCCCAGGCTACCGGTTTCTACGGTTCACTGCTGCCAAGCCCGGACGTACATGGTTATAAGTCCAGCGAAATGCTCTACAACTGGGTAGCGAAAGACGCAGAACCACCGAAATTCACTGAAGTTACCGATGTCGTTCTGATTACGCGCGACAACTTTAAAGAAGAACTGGAGAAAAAAGGGTTAGGCGGTAAGTAATCTGCCGAAAAAATTCCCCTCTGCGTGATGCAGAGGGGGTGTGAATGACCAGTGATTCACGGAGACGTTATGCAACAGTCTACCCCGTATCTCTCATTTCGCGGCATTGGTAAAACCTTTCCCGGCGTTAAGGCGCTTACGGACATCAGTTTTGACTGCTATGCCGGTCAGGTTCATGCGTTGATGGGTGAAAATGGTGCCGGTAAATCAACACTCTTAAAAATCCTTAGCGGCAACTATGCGCCAACCACGGGTTCTGTCGCAATTAGCGGACAGGAAATATCCTTTTCCGACACTACCGCTGCGCTTAACGCGGGGGTTGCGATTATTTACCAGGAACTGCATCTCGTGCCGGAAATGACCGTCGCGGAAAATATTTATCTCGGCCAGCTTCCTCATAAAGGCGGCATAGTGAATCGTTCGCTGCTGAACTATGAAGCGGGTTTACAACTTAAACATCTGGGGATGGATATTGACCCCGGTACGCCACTGAAATATCTCTCCATCGGCCAGTGGCAGATGGTTGAAATAGCCAAAGCGCTGGCGCGTAACGCCAAAATTATCGCCTTTGATGAGCCAACCAGTTCTCTGTCGGCACGAGAAATTGACAACCTTTTCCGCGTCATTCGTGAACTGCGAAAAGAGGGGCGAGTGATCTTATACGTTTCTCACCGTATGGAAGAAATATTTGCCCTAAGTGACGCCATTACCGTCTTCAAAGATGGGCGTTATGTCAAAACCTTCACTGATATGCAGCAAGTAAATCATGAGTCACTGGTACAGGCGATGGTTGGTCGCGATCTCGGTGATATCTACGGCTGGCAACCGCGCAGCTATGGTGAGGAGCGGCTGCGTCTGGATGCAGTGAAAGCACCAGGTGTACGCACGCCAATAAGCCTGACTGTTCGCAGTGGCGAAATCGTCGGTCTGTTTGGACTGGTAGGGGCAGGGCGTAGCGAATTAATGAAAGGTATGTTTGGCGGTACGCAAATCACTGCCGGTCAGGTTTATATCGACCAAAGGCCGATCGATATCCGTAAACCGGGCCACGCTATTGCTGCTGGTATGATGCTCTGCCCGGAAGATCGCAAAGCGGAAGGCATTATTCCGGTGCATTCCGTTCGTGACAATATCAACATCAGCGCCCGTCGCAAGCATGTGCTCGGCGGTTGTGTGATCAACAACGGCTGGGAAGAAAACAATGCTGATCACCACATTCGTTCGCTCAACATCAAAACGCCGGGCGCAGAGCAACTGATCATGAATCTCTCTGGTGGTAATCAGCAAAAAGCCATTCTTGGGCGCTGGTTATCGGAAGATATGAAGGTCATTTTGCTGGATGAACCAACGCGCGGCATTGATGTGGGCGCTAAGCACGAAATTTACAACGTGATTTATACGCTGGCGGCGCAGGGCGTGGCGGTGCTGTTTGCCTCCAGCGATCTGCCCGAAGTCCTTGGCGTAGCCGATCGTATTGTCGTCATGCGTGAGGGCGAAATCGCCGGTGAATTGCTACACGAACAGGCAGATGAGCGTCAGGCATTAAGCCTTGCTATGCCTAAAGTCAGCCAGGCTGTTGCCTGAGTAAGGAGAGTATGATGTCTTCTGTTTCTACATCGGGGTCTGGCGCGCCTAAGTCGTCATTCAGTCTCGGCCGTATCTGGGATCAGTACGGTATGCTGGTGGTGTTTGCGGTGCTGTTTATCGCCTGTGCCATTTTTGTACCGAACTTTGCCACCTTCATTAATATGAAAGGTCTCGGGCTGGCAATCTCCATGTCGGGAATGGTGGCTTGCGGCATGTTGTTCTGCCTCGCTTCGGGGGACTTTGACCTTTCCGTCGCTTCGGTAATTGCCTGCGCAGGTGTCACGACGGCGGTGGTTATCAATCTGACCGAAAGCCTGTGGATTGGCGTGGCGGCAGGCTTGCTGCTGGGCGTCCTCTGTGGTCTGGTGAATGGTTTTGTTATCGCCAAACTAAAAATCAACGCCTTGATTACGACGCTGGCGACGATGCAGATTGTTCGTGGTCTGGCGTACATCATTTCTGATGGTAAAGCGGTCGGTATCGAAGATGAAAGTTTCTTTGCTCTTGGTTATGCCAACTGGTTCGGCCTGCCTGCGCCAATCTGGCTTACGGTGGCTTGTCTGATTGTCTTCGGTTTGCTGCTGAACAAAACCACCTTTGGGCGCAACACGCTGGCGATTGGTGGTAATGAAGAGGCGGCGCGTCTGGCTGGTGTACCCGTTGTCCGCACCAAAATCATTATCTTTGTTCTCTCTGGTCTGGTATCGGCAATTGCCGGGATTGTTCTGGCTTCACGTATGACCAGCGGTCAGCCGATGACTTCGATAGGCTATGAGTTGATTGTTATCTCCGCCTGCGTTTTAGGCGGCGTTTCTCTGAAAGGTGGCATCGGAAAAATCTCATATGTAGTGGCGGGTATCTTAATTTTAGGCACTGTAGAAAACGCTATGAACCTGCTCAATATTTCTCCGTTTGCGCAGTACGTTGTCCGCGGCTTAATCCTGCTGGCGGCGGTGATCTTCGACCGTTATAAGCAAAAAGCGAAACGCACTGTCTGATGTTTTTTTCAGCATAAATTTAGTTCGACTTTCCTCCACAGCCAACCGCCACAAAGGTTGGCTGTTCTTTTTTGCAAATGGCGAGCTACGTCACACTGTCTATACTTACATGTCTGTAAAGCGCGTTCTGCGCGAACTATAAAAAGATAAGGAGGAGTACCGGGTGACAGAACCGTTAACCGAACCCCCTGAACTATCCGCGAAATATGCCTGGTTTTTTGATCTCGATGGAACGCTGGCGGAAATCAAACCGCATCCTGATCAGGTCGTCGTGCCTGACACTATTCTGCAAGGACTTCAGCTACTGGCAACCGCAAGTGATGGTGCATTGGCATTGATATCAGGGCGCTCAATGGTGGAACTTGACGCACTGGCAAAACCTTATCGCTTTCCGTTAGCGGGCGTGCATGGGGCGGAGCGCCGTGACATCAATGGTAAAACGCATATCGTTCACCTGCCGGAAGCGATTGCTCGTGATATTAGTGTGCAACTGCATACGGCGATTGCCCAACTTTCCGGCACGGAGCTGGAATCCAAAGGGATGGCGTTTGCACTGCATTATCGTCAGGCACCGCAGCATGAAGACGCCTTATTGACGTTAGCGCAACGTATTACTCAGATTTGGCCGCAAATGGCATTACAACAGGGAAAGTGTGTCGTCGAGATTAAACCGCGAGGCACCAGTAAAGGGGAGGCTATTGCTGCATTTATGCAGGAAGTTCCCTTCATCGGCCGGAAGCCGGTGTTTCTGGGCGATGATTTAACCGATGAATCTGGCTTTGCGGTTATTAACCGACTGGGTGGAATGTCAGTAAAAATTGGTACAGGCGCAACTCAGGCATCATGGCGGCTGGCGGGCGTGCCGGATGTCTGGGGCTGGCTTGAATTGATAACCAACGCATTACAAAAACAAAAAAGAGAAAATAACAGGAGTGATGACTATGAGTCGTTTAGTCGTAGTATCTAACCGAATTGCACCACCAGACGAGCACGCCGCCAGTGCCGGTGGCCTTGCTGTCGGCATACTGGGGGCACTGAAAACTGCAGGTGGACTGTGGTTTGGCTGGAGTGGCGAAACAGGGAATGAGGATCAGCCGCTAAAAAAGGTGAAAAAAGGAAATATTACCTGGGCCTCTTTTAACCTCAGTGAAAAAGATCTCGACGAATACTACAACCAATTCTCCAATGCCGTTCTCTGGCCGGCATTCCATTACCGACTCGATCTGGTGCAATTTCAGCGTTCAGCGTGGGAAGGCTATTTACGCGTGAATGCGTTACTGGCAGACAAATTACTGCCGCTGCTGGAAGATGATGACATTATCTGGATCCACGATTATCACTTGTTGCCATTTGCGCAGGAATTACGTAAACGCGGCGTGAACAATCGCATCGGTTTCTTCCTGCATATTCCTTTTCCGACACCGGAAATCTTTAATGCGCTACCAATTTATGACACATTGCTAGAACAGCTTTGTGATTATGATTTGCTGGGGTTTCAGACAGAAAACGATCGTCTGGCGTTCCTGGATTGCCTTTCCAACTTGACGCGGGTCACGACACGTAGCTCGCGCAATCACACGGCCTGGGGTAAAGCATTTCGTACAGACGTTTACCCGATTGGTATTGAACCGGATGAGATTGCTAAACAGGCTGCCGGGTCGCTACCGGCAAAACTGGCGCAATTAAAAGCGGAACTGAAAAATGTGCAGAATATCTTTTCTGTCGAGCGGCTGGATTATTCCAAAGGTTTGCCAGAACGTTTTCTTGCTTATGAAGCGCTGCTGGAAAAATATCCGCAACATCATGGTAAAATTCGTTATACCCAGATTGCGCCGACCTCGCGTGGTGATGTGCAAGCGTATCAGGATATTCGTCATCAGTTGGAAAATGAAGCCGGGAGAATTAACGGTAAATATGGGCAATTAGGCTGGACGCCGCTTTATTATCTGAATCAGCATTTTGATCGTAAATTATTGATGAAAATCTTCCGCTATTCCGATGTCGGGTTAGTGACGCCGCTGCGTGATGGGATGAATCTGGTCGCAAAAGAGTATGTCGCCGCTCAGGATCCTGCAAATCCGGGCGTACTGGTACTTTCTCAGTTTGCCGGTGCGGCAAACGAACTGACGTCAGCGCTAATTGTTAACCCATACGATCGTGATGAAGTCGCGGCGGCGCTCAATCGGGCGTTGAGCATGTCGCTGGCGGAACGTATTTCCCGCCATGCAGAAATGCTGGAAGTTATTATCAAAAACGATATTAAACACTGGCAGGAGTGCTTTATCCGCGACCTAAAGCAGGTAGTACCGCGAAGCGCGGAAAGTCAGCAACGCGATAAAGTCGCTACCTTTCCAAAGCTGGCGTAAGTGGAATTAATCCCCTTTAAGTGGAACTAACAGCACATCAACCTCACTTGAGGCAATCACACTTTTCGCTGAGCAGGACGCTCGCGAAAAGAAACTGTGATTATGGTTACCGCAAATCACCAAATCGAACTTATGTTTACGGCATACTGCCAGAATATGTTCGCTTAACTCTCCGTAAGCAATAAATGTCTCTTCTACCGGATATCCCGCATCCTGAATTAATTTATCAAGAAAGTTTTGTGTTTCTTCCTGCATCACGCTGCGTAAATCTTCAAGCATCGGCGCGGCTAATTGATTGAACATTTCCGGGTCGGAAGCGAGAGTGATTAAACTTATGCGCCCATTTACCGGACGGGCGATAGAAACCGCTTTTGCTAACAGTTGCTGACTTTCTGGTGAGACAGCAACAGCAACAAGAATATTGGTATAGCTCATAACCTGCTCCTTATTCTGTGAACTTCAGGTGTTATTACAGCTTTACTCTGAATGAGGTACTGATGCAATAACAACTCAGTCAAAACAGTAAATATTAGGCTGGTTATTAGTAAGTGAGGCTAATTGATAACGTACAGTTATCACATGATTACAGATGAGGTTATAAAAACTAAAATTATCAATTCCCCGTATAGAACAAATGGATAATATTTATAGAACATTGTTGTAACATATGAGATGTTCCCGGATTTATTTTCACTTGAAGAAACTCATGTTATGTAACTCTCTGTTTGAAAATAAGTTATAGGAGGTGAATATATTTATTTTATATGTAGCAGGTGGTTATTTACGGTGATTTATATTAACAGTGCGCAACATCATCATTTTATCTACCCACTTCATTTTTGAAGCCAGGCAAGCTGAAAAACTTTTTAACAGAATGAAATATAACCAAAACAAAAGTATGACTTATACATTAATGTTAAGTAATTGATTGTTTTGTGTGATCTGAGTCACACATTATCGAAAATCGCAACACCGCTCCGTTGTATGTGTGAGTGGTGACGAGTACAGTTGCGTCGAATTAGGAAAAATCTTAGATAAGTGTAAAAAACACTGTTCTCTGTAAGGGATTGTTTCATCTCTTACACTGCCTGTGTGTTTTTTCGTTGATCGCAACTATTCCATTGTTCTTTACTTTTTACCGGGATTTCCCGGCGACATCACGGGGTGCGGTGATACCGCATAAAAATAAAGTTAGTTATTCTGGATGGGAATAATGCATACCTCCGAGTTGCTGAAACATATTTATGACATTAATTTGTCATATTTACTTCTTGCACAACGTCTGATCGTTCAGGACAAAGCGTCCGCCATGTTTCGTCTCGGTATTAATGAAGAAATGGCAACAACGTTAGCGACGCTGACTCTTCCTCAAATGGTTAAACTGGCAGAAACCAATCAACTGATTTGCCATTTCCGCTTTGACAGCCACCAGACTATTAATCAGCTAACGCAGGATTCCCGCGTTGACGATCTCCAGCAAGTTCATACCGGCATCATGCTATCTACGCGTTTGTTGAATGATGTTAATCAGCCCGAAGAAGTGCTACGTAAAAAAAGGGCCTGACAATGAGCGAAAAAAGCATTGTTCAGGAAGCCCGGGATATTCAACTGGCAATGGAGTTGATCACCCTTGGCGCTCGTTTGCAGATGCTGGAAAGTGAAACACAATTAAGTCGTGGACGGCTGATCAAACTCTATAAAGAACTGCGCGGAAGCCCCCCACCGAAAGGCATGTTGCCATTCTCCACCGACTGGTTTATGACCTGGGAACAAAATGTTCATGCGTCGATGTTTTGTAATGCATGGCAGTTTTTACTGAAAACAGGGTTATGTAATGGCGTCGATGCAGTGATCAAAGCCTATCGTTTATACCTCGAACAGTGCCCGCAAGCCGAAGACGGTCCGCTACTGGCGTTGACCCGTGCCTGGACACTGGTGCGATTTGTTGAAAGTGGTTTACTACAACTTTCCAGTTGCAAATGTTGCGGCGGTAATTTTATCACCCATGCCCATCAGCCTGTTGGCAGCTTTGCCTGCAGCTTATGTCAACCGCCATCACGTGCGGTAAAAAGACGTAAACTTTCTCAAAACCCTGCCGATATTATCCCTCAACTGCTGGATGAACAGAGAGTACAGGCTGTTTAACTCACACGATGTGGCGAAACACTCCAGCAGCGGTAAGTGATTGCCGCTGCTTTTTTTTCCCAACGGTAAGTTAGCGTCTGACGACTGAACATCCTGTCATGGTCAACAGTGAAAGGATGATGTCGTGCTTATCTTATTAGGTTACCTGGTTGTTCTCGGTACAGTTTTCGGCGGTTATTTGATGACCGGCGGAAGCCTTGGAGCACTCTATCAACCCGCTGAACTGGTGATTATTGCCGGTGCAGGTATTGGGTCGTTTATTGTCGGTAACAACGGTAAAGCAATCAAAGGCACGCTCAAAGCGCTGCCGTTACTGTTTCGCCGCTCCAAATACACCAAAGCGATGTATATGGATCTGCTGGCACTGCTTTACCGACTCATGGCGAAATCGCGACAGATGGGCATGTTTTCGCTGGAGCGCGATATTGAAAACCCCCGCGAAAGCGAGATCTTCGCCAGTTATCCCCGCATCCTCGCGGATACCGTTATGCTTGATTTTATCGTTGATTATCTGCGCCTGATCATCAGTGGCCATATGAATACCTTCGAAATCGAAGCGCTGATGGATGAAGAAATTGAAACCCACGAAAGCGAGTCGGAAGTTCCCGCTAACAGCCTGGCGCTGGTCGGTGACTCGCTCCCGGCATTTGGTATTGTCGCGGCAGTGATGGGGGTGGTTCACGCGCTGGGATCGGCTGACCGGCCTGCCGCCGAACTGGGGGCGCTGATTGCTCATGCGATGGTGGGGACTTTCCTCGGTATCTTACTGGCTTACGGATTTATTTCCCCACTGGCGAGTGTTTTGCGCCAGAAAAGCGCAGAGACCAGCAAAATGATGCAATGCGTCAAAGTCATACTGCTTTCTAATCTGAACGGTTATGCACCGCCAATTGCCGTTGAATTTGGTCGTAAAACGCTCTACTCCAGTGAACGGCCATCGTTTGTTGAGCTGGAAGAACACGTTCGCGCGGTAAAAAATCCGCAACAGCAGACGACAACCGAGGAAGTATGAAGAATCACGCGCACCCAATAATTGTCGTCAAACGACGCAAAGCAAAAAGCCACGGCTCGGCGCATGGATCGTGGAAGATTGCTTATGCTGACTTTATGACCGCGATGATGGCTTTTTTTCTGGTGATGTGGCTGATCTCCATTTCCAGCCCAAAAGAGCTGATTCAGATAGCGGAATATTTCCGCACGCCGTTGGCGACCGCGGTAACGGGTGGTGATCGCATTTCTAATAGCGAAAGCCCAATTCCCGGCGGCGGTGATGATTACACTCAGAGTCAGGGAGAAGTGAATAAGCAGCCGGACATTGAAGAACTGAAAAAACGCATGGAGCAAAGTCGGTTGCGGAAATTGCGTGGCGATCTCGACCAGCTTATAGAGTCAGACCCGAAACTACGGGCGCTGCGTCCACATCTCAAAATCGATCTGGTACAGGAAGGTTTACGCATTCAGATTATCGACAGCCAGAATCGCCCGATGTTTAAAACCGGCAGTGCTGACGTCGAACCCTATATGCGCGACATTCTGCGGAGTATTGCGCCAGTGCTGAATGGTATTCCTAACCGTATCAGTCTCTCCGGTCATACCGATGATTTCCCTTACGCCAATGGTGAGCAAAGCTACAGCAACTGGGAGCTTTCTGCCGAACGCGCTAATGCGTCGCGCCGTGAGCTAATGGTGGGGGGGCTGGCTGATGGCAAAATTCTGCGCGTCGTCGGCATGGCGGCGACCATGCGTTTAAGCGATCGCGGACCTGATGATGCTGTCAACCGTCGAATCAGTCTGCTGGTCCTGAACAGACAGGCCGAGCAGGCCATTTTGCATGAAAACGCTGAAAGCCAGAATGAGCCGGTAAGTGTACTGGAAAAAACTGGGGGCGCTCCGCAGGTCAGTGTTCCCACAATGCCATCAGCCGAACCGAGGTGACAGCGTGAGCATGGATATAAGCGATTTTTATCAGACATTTTTTGATGAAGCGGACGAATTGTTGGCCGATATGGAGCAGCATCTGCTGGATTTGCAGCCAGAAGCGCCAGATGCCGAACAATTGAATGCTATCTTTCGTGCGGCCCATTCCATCAAAGGAGGGGCAGGAACTTTTGGTTTTACCGTGTTACAGAAAACCACGCATCTGATGGAAAACCTGCTCGATGAAGCCAGACGCGGTGAGATGCAGCTTAATACCGACATTATCAATCTGTTTTTGGAAACGAAGGATATCATGCAGGAACAGCTCGACGCTTATAAACAGTCGCAAGAGCCGGATGCCGCCAGCTTCGATTATATCTGCCAGGCCTTGCGTCAACTGGCATTAGAAGCGAAAGGCGAAACGGTGCCCGCAGTGACCCGGTTAAGTGTGGTTGCCAAAAGTGAACCGCAAAATGAGCAGAGTAACAGTGAGTCGCCGCGACGAATTATCCTTTCACGCCTGAAGGCGGATGAAGTCGATCTGCTGGAAGACGAACTGGAGCAGTTGACCACATTAACTGACGTGGTTAAAGGCGCGGATTCATTATCTGCAACAATGTCGGGAGATATTGCGGAAGACGACATTACCGCCGTGCTCTGTTTTGTGATTGAAGCCGATCAGATTGCCTTTGAAGCGGTAGAGCCTGCACCAACAGTATCGACCCCGCCAGTGCTGGAACTGGCCGCAACAGAAGCGCCAGCCGGACGCGTAGAGCGGGAAAAAACGACGCGCGGTAGCGAATCGACCAGCATCCGTGTGGCGGTAGAAAAGGTTGATCAACTGATAAACCTGGTCGGTGAACTGGTCATCACCCAGTCAATGCTCGCTCAGCGCTCCAGTGAACTGGACCCGGTAAATCATGGGGATTTGATTACCAGCATGGGGCAGTTACAACGTAACGCCCGTGATTTGCAGGAATCGGTGATGTCGATTCGTATGATGCCGATGGAATATGTCTTTAGCCGCTATCCGCGGCTGGTGCGCGACCTGGCGGGTAAACTCGGTAAACAAGTAGAACTCACGCTTATAGGCAGCTCCACCGAACTCGACAAGAGTCTGATAGAACGCATTATCGATCCGCTGACCCACCTGGTACGCAACAGCCTTGACCACGGTATAGAACTGCCGGAAAAACGCCTCGCCGCAGGTAAAAATAGCGTCGGAAATTTGATCCTGTCTGCCGAACATCAGGGCGGTAACATCTGCATCGAAGTGACCGACGATGGCGCGGGACTAAATCGTGAGCGGATTCTGGCAAAAGCCGCCTCGCAAGGGCTGCCTGTCGGCGACAACATGAGCGACGACGAAGTGGCGATGTTGATATTTGCTCCGGGTTTTTCCACGGCGGAGCAGGTTACCGATGTTTCCGGGCGTGGCGTCGGCATGGATGTCGTTAAACGTAATATCCAGGAGATGGGCGGCCATGTCGAAATCAAGTCGAAGCCGGGTACAGGTACAACGATCCGCATTTTACTACCGCTGACACTGGCGATCCTCGACGGTATGTCCGTGCGCGTTGCTGATGAAGTTTTCATTCTGCCGCTGAATGCTGTCATGGAATCACTGCAACCCCGTGAAGTCGATCTGCATCCGCTGGCAGGTGGCGAGCGGGTACTTGAAGTGCGTGGTGAATATCTGCCAATAGTCGAACTGTGGAAAGTGTTTAATGTCGCTGGTGCGAAAACTGAAGCCACCCAGGGGATTGTCGTGCTCCTGCAAAGTGGTGGTCGTCGTTATGCCTTGCTGGTGGATCAATTAATTGGTCAACACCAGGTGGTGGTGAAAAACCTTGAAAGTAACTATCGCAAAATTCCTGGAATATCCGCCGCAACAATTCTTGGCGACGGAAGCGTAGCACTGATTGTTGATGTCTCAGCCTTGCAGGCAATAAACCGCGAACAATGTATGGCGAACACCGCCGCCTGATTGAGTAAAAAGGTAATAAATATGACCGGTATGACAAATGTAACAAAACTGGCCAGCGAACCGTCAGGCCAGGAATTTCTGGTATTTACCCTTGGTGATGAAGAGTACGGCATAGACATTCTGAAAGTGCAGGAGATCCGTGGTTACGACCAGGTCACGCGGATTGCGAATACGCCAGCGTTTATCAAAGGCGTCACTAACCTGCGCGGCGTCATTGTGCCAATTGTCGACTTACGCATTAAGTTCAGCCAGGTCGATGTGGACTATAACGACAACACAGTCGTGATCGTCCTGAATCTTGGCCAGCGCGTGGTCGGCATAGTGGTTGACGGCGTATCGGACGTTCTTTCGTTGACGGCGGAACAAATTCGCCCGGCACCGGAATTTGCCGTGACGCTTTCCACTGAATATCTTACGGGACTGGGCGCGCTGAGTGACCGCATGCTGATTCTGGTTAATATCGAAAAACTGCTAAATAGTGAAGAGATGGCGCTGTTAGATAATGCGACCGCAGACGTCGCGTAATTTCGCGTTCAGCAATAAATAAAGGCAGAACCCGATGATGCGCACATCGGGTTTTTTATTTTAAGTCATCTCTCTACGATTGATCTAAGCAATAAAGTTTCCCACCTTCCTGCCGATAACGGGATCAACTTGTTTTCAGGAAGGTGCCTTATGATTAACCGTATCCGCGTAGTTACGCTGCTGATGATGGTGCTGGGGGTATTTGCACTGTTACAGCTCATGTCCGGCAGTCTGTTTTTTTCTTCGCTGCACCATAGCCAGCAAAGCTTTGTGGTTTCCAATGAACTACGGGAACAACAGGGCGAGTTAACTTCAACCTGGGATCTCATGCTGCAAACGCGCATTAACCTGAGTCGTTCAGCGGTGCGGATGATGATGGACCCATCCAATCAACAAAGTAGTGCAAAAATTGAATTGCTTGATAGCGCCAGGAAAACGTTGGCGCAGGCGGCTGTTCATTATAAAAAATTCAAAAGCATGGCACCGTTACCCGAAATGGCTGCCGCCAGTAGTCATATTGATGAAAAATACAAAAATTACCACACGGCATTAACTGAACTGATTGATTATCTTGATTATGGTAACACCGGAGCCTATTTTGCCCAGCCAACCCAGGGAATGCAAAATGCGATGGGAGAGGCTTTTGGGCAGTACGCCCGTAGCAGCGAAAAATTGTACCGCAATATCGTTGTCGACAATGCCAGTGATTACCGTTTTGCCCAGTGGCAACTGGCCGTTATCGCGCTGGTGGTGGTACTGATTCTTCTGGTGGCATGGTATGGCATTCGCCGCATGTTGCTTAACCCGCTGGCAAAAATCATTACCCACATCCGTGAAATTGCGGGTGGTAACCTGGTGAATAACCTGGCCATTGCTGGACGCAGTGAAATGGGCGAGCTGGCGCAGAGCGTTTCGCATATGCAACGTTCTCTGACTGATACAGTCACCCACGTGCGCGAAGGTTCAGATGCCATCTACGTTGGTACGCGTGAAATTACTGCAGGTAATACCGATCTCTCCTCCCGAACTGAACAGCAGGCCTCGGCACTGGAAGAGACTGCTGCCAGCATGGAACAACTCACCGCCACGGTGAAACAGAACGCCGATAATGCCCGCCAGGCCTCGCAACTGGCGCAAAGTGCCTCCGACACTGCCATGCACGGCGGTAAAGTGGTGGATGGCGTGGTGAAAACCATGCACGAAATTGCTGACAGTTCGAAGAAAATTGCTGACATCATCAGCGTTATCGACGGTATTGCTTTCCAGACCAATATACTGGCGCTGAACGCCGCCGTAGAAGCTGCCCGTGCCGGTGAACAGGGCCGTGGTTTTGCCGTGGTTGCGGGTGAAGTGCGTAATCTTGCCAGCCGTAGCGCCCAGGCGGCAAAAGAGATTAAAGCCCTGATTGAAGACTCAGTATCCCGCGTCGATACCGGTTCGGTGCTGGTTGAAAGCGCCGGAGAGACGATGACCAACATCGTTAATGCGGTTACGCGCGTTACCGACATTATGGGGGAAATTGCTTCAGCCTCCGATGAACAGAGCCGTGGCATTGATCAAGTGGCGCAGGCCGTGTCGGAAATGGATCGTGTGACTCAACAGAACGCCTCGTTGGTGCAGGAGTCAGCCGCTGCAGCCGCCGCGCTGGAAGAGCAGGCCAGTCGTTTAACGCAGGCAGTATCCGCGTTTCGTCTGGCTGCCAGCCCGCAATCCCAAAAACCACCGCTTCAATCCCGGCCAGCCAGTGAAAAACCACCAACACAACCACGCCGGCATATCGCTGAACAAGCTCCAAACTGGGAAACATTTTGATGGCTATTTACTTAAGCACCATTGTTGCCAGATTGATCAGATGATGCAACAGAACGTCGGCGTATCGTCTCTGATGGCGCTATTTACAAGTGGTTATACGACACAATCGGCGCAGTTACAGGCTGTGCCAGTGGTTTCCTGAAGTGACTGAGAAGGCGCTATGACATCATCTCTGCCCTGTGGGCAAACGTCTTTATTGTTACAGATGACCGAGCGCCTCGCGCTTTCCGACGTTCATTTTCGGCGGATAAGTCAATTGATCTACCAACGTGCGGGGATCGTTCTGGCCGATCACAAACGTGACATGGTCTACAACCGGCTGGTACGCCGTTTGCGTTCGCTGGGACTGGCAGATTTTGGGCATTATCTGAATATGCTGGAATCTAATCAGTGCAGCAGCGAGTGGCAGGCATTTATTAACTCATTGACGACCAACCTGACGGCATTTTTTCGTGAAGGGCATCATTTTCCGCTGATCGCAGCTCATGCCCGCCGCTGTTCTGGGGAATATCGCGTATGGAGTGCAGCGGCATCGACAGGCGAAGAACCGTACAGCATTGCGATGACGCTGGCGGACACATTGGGCACTGCGCCCGGACGCTGGAAAGTCTTTGCCAGTGATATCGATACCGAAGTCCTGGAGAAAGCTAAAAGCGGCATTTATCGCCATGAAGAGCTGAAAAACCTGACGCCACAACAACTCCAGCGTTACTTCATGCGCGGCACGGGACCGCATGAAGGGCTGGTGCGCGTGCGTCAGGAACTGGCGAATTATGTCGATTTTTCGCCGCTGAATTTGTTGGCGAAACAGTACACCGTACCGGGGCCGTTTGATGCGATCTTCTGCCGTAACGTCATGATCTACTTTGATCAAACGACTCAACAGGAGATTTTGCGTCGCTTTGTACCGCTACTTAAGCCCGACGGATTGCTGTTTGCGGGTCACTCTGAAAACTTTAGCCATCTTGAGCGCAGCTTCACGTTGCGAGGTCAGACGGTGTATGCGCTAAGTAAGGAATAACGATGAGCAAAATCAGGGTGTTGTCTGTCGATGATTCGGCATTGATGCGCCAGATCATGACGGAAATCATCAACAGCCATAGCGACATGGAAATGGTTGCGACGGCTCCTGATCCGCTGGTCGCGCGTGATTTGATTAAGAAATTCAACCCTGATGTGTTGACGCTGGACGTTGAAATGCCGCGGATGGATGGGCTGGATTTCCTCGAAAAATTAATGCGTTTGCGACCAATGCCGGTGGTGATGGTTTCTTCTCTGACCGGCAGAGGTTCCGAAGTCACGCTGCGCGCGCTTGAGTTAGGGGCGATAGATTTTGTCACCAAACCACAACTGGGTATTCGCGAAGGAATGCTGGCGTATAGCGAAATGATTGCTGAAAAGGTACGAACGGCGTCAAGAGCGAGCCTGGCCGCGCATAAACCGTTATCGCCACCGGCAACGCTGAAGGCTGGCCCGCTGTTGAGTTCAGAAAAATTGATTGCAATTGGTGCCTCAACGGGCGGAACAGAGGCGATTCGTCACGTACTGCAACCGTTGCCACTTTCCAGCCCGGCGCTGTTAATCACCCAGCATATGCCGCCCGGTTTCACCCGCTCTTTTGCTGACCGACTTAACAAGCTGTGTCAGATCGGCGTTAAAGAGGCTGAAGACGGTGAACGCGTCTTACCGGGACATGCCTATATCGCGCCGGGCGATCGGCATATGGAACTGGCGCGCAGTGGCGCGAACTATCAAATCAAAATTCACGATGGCCCGGCGGTTAACCGTCATCGGCCTTCGGTAGATGTGTTGTTCCATTCTGTTGCCAAACAGGCGGGGCGTAATGCTGTTGGGGTGATCCTGACGGGCATGGGTAACGACGGCGCGGCGGGAATGTTGGCGATGCGTCAGGCGGGGGCATGGACCCTCGCGCAAAACGAAGCAAGCAGC
This sequence comes from Escherichia sp. 20412-1, assembly GCF_003027595.1. Classification (NCBI taxonomy): domain Bacteria; kingdom Pseudomonadati; phylum Pseudomonadota; class Gammaproteobacteria; order Enterobacterales; family Enterobacteriaceae; genus Escherichia; species Escherichia sp. 20412-1. Next base: position 23,094 of record NZ_PYQM01000034.1, read on the forward strand.
GTGGTTTTCGGTATGCCGCGTGAGGCCATCAATTTGGGGGGCGTCTGCGAAGTGGTCGATCTTAGTCAGGTAAGCCAGCAAATGCTGGCAAAAATCAGTGCCGGACAGGCGATACGTATTTAAATCAGGAGTGTGAGATGGCGGATAAAGAGCTTAAATTTTTGGTTGTGGATGACTTTTCCACCATGCGACGCATTGTGCGTAACCTGCTGAAAGAGCTGGGATTCAACAATGTTGAGGAAGCGGAAGATGGTGCCGATGCTCTCAACAAGTTACAGGCGGGCGGTTATGGGTTTGTGATCTCCGACTGGAATATGCCGAATATGAATGGTCTGGAACTGCTGAAAACCATTCGTGCTGATGGCGCGATGTCGGCGTTACCGGTGTTGATGGTGACCGCAGAGGCGAAGAAAGAGAACATTATCGCCGCAGCACAAGCGGGGGCCAGTGGCTATGTGGTTAAGCCATTTACCGCCGCGACGCTGGAGGAAAAACTCAACAAAATCTTTGAGAAACTGGGCATGTGAGGATGCGATTATGATGCAACCATCAATCAAACCGGCTGATGAACATGCCGCTGGCGATATCATTGCGCGCATTGGCAGCCTGACGCGTATGTTGCGTGACAGTCTGCGGGAGCTTGGACTGGATCAGGCGATAGCTGAGGCCGCTGAAGCCATCCCCGATGCCCGCGATCGTTTGTACTACGTCGTGCAGATGACTGCCCAGGCTGCGGAGCGTGCGCTGAACAGTGTTGAGGCGTCACAGCCACATCAGGATGAAATGGAGAAGTCGGCAAAAGCATTAACCCAACGCTGGGATGCCTGGTTTGCCGATCCGATTGACCTTGCCGATGCCCGTGAACTGGTGACCGATACGCGGCAATTTCTGGCGGATGTGCCTGTTCATACCCGTTTCACCAATGCGCAACTGCTGGAAATCATGATGGCACAGGATTTTCAGGATCTCACCGGCCAGGTGATTAAACGGATGATGGATGTGATACAGGAGATTGAACGCCAGTTGTTGATGGTGCTGCTGGAAAACATTCCGGAACAGGATGCGCGTCCGAAGCGTGAAAGCCAGAGTCTGCTTAATGGGCCACAGGTTGATAGCAGCAAAGCGGGTGTGGTAGCCAGCCAGGATCAGGTCGACGATTTGTTGGATAGTCTCGGTTTTTAATTTGTATTGCCTGATATGACGTGACCCGTCGTATCAGGCGGCCGGATGAGACGTTTACACCGCATCCGACAAACGCGGCACCACGCCTGATGTGCTGCGGTAAAAGCCCTAAATCCCGCCTGTTTTGCCCCTTACTCTAACCATTGAACGCTTTCCGCTCTGGCATTATTCACGCTTATCACTATTTCCAGGATTGGCGACGTGTCTGACGAGAGCGACGACAAAACAGAAGCCCCCACACCTCACCGACTTGAAAAAGCACGGGAAGAGGGACAGATCCCGCGCTCCCGTGAGCTAACCTCACTGCTGATTTTGCTGGTGGGCGTGTGTGTTATCTGGTTTGGTGGCGCGTCTCTGGCTCACCGGTTGTCTGGGATGCTCTCCGCCGGGCTGCATTTTGATCACAACATCATCAATGACCCCAACCTAATCCTGGGGCAGATTATTCAGTTAATCAGAGAAGCCATGTTGGCTCTGTTGCCGCTGATTAGCGGCGTGGTGCTGGTGGCACTCATTTCACCAGTCATGTTGGGTGGTCTGGTATTTAGCGGCAAATCATTACAGCCGAAGTTTTCCAAAATCAACCCGTTACCCGGTATTAAACGCATGTTCTCAGCGCAAACCGGCGCAGAGCTGCTGAAAGCGATACTGAAATCCACTTTGGTCGGCAGTGTGACTGGTTTTTATCTCTGGCATCACTGGCCGCAGATGATGCGCTTAATGGCGCAGTCGCCCATTACTGCAATGGCTAACGCGATGGATGTTGTGGGATTGTGCGCGCTTTTAGTGGTGCTTGGGGTCATCCCAATGGTGGGATTTGACGTCTTTTTTCAAATATTCAGCCACCTGAAAAAGCTGCGTATGTCACGGCAGGACATTCGTGATGAGTTCAAACAAAGCGAAGGTGATCCCCATGTCAAAGGGCGAATTCGTCAGATGCAGCGAGCTGCGGCACGGCGTCGGATGATGGCCGATGTACCGAAAGCGGACGTCATTGTTAACAACCCAACTCACTACTCAGTGGCATTGCGATATGACGAAAACAAAATGAGTGCGCCGAAAGTGGTCGCCAAAGGTGCAGGGCTGGTAGCACTGCGCATTCGTGAAATTGCCGCTGAAAATAACGTCCCGACCCTTGAAGCACCGCCGCTGGCGCGTGCGCTGTATCGACATGGCGAAATAGGCCAACAAATTCCAGGCCAACTATACGCCGCTGTGGCAGAAGTACTGGCCTGGGTCTGGCAACTGAAACGCTGGCGTCTGGCCGGTGGGCAACGCCCTGTACAACCCACACATCTTCCGGTGCCGGAAGCCCTGGATTTTATCAACGAGAAACAGCCCCATGAGTAATCTGGTCGCAATGCTGCGCCTACCCGCAAACCTGAAATCGACACAATGGCAGATCCTTGCCGGACCGATTTTGATCCTGTTGATCTTGTCGATGATGGTGCTGCCACTGCCCGCATTCATTCTCGACCTGCTGTTTACCTTCAATATTGCCCTGTCGATCATGGTGTTGCTGGTGGCGATGTTTACCCAGCGCACGCTCGAGTTTGCCGCGTTCCCGACCATCCTGCTGTTTACCACGCTGTTGCGTCTGGCGCTCAACGTGGCTTCAACCCGTATCATTTTGATGGAAGGTCATACTGGTGCGGCGGCGGCGGGGAAGGTCGTTGAAGCGTTCGGTCACTTCCTCGTTGGCGGTAACTTTGCAATCGGCATTGTGGTATTCGTCATCCTCGTGATCATCAACTTTATGGTTATCACCAAAGGTGCCGGGCGTATTGCGGAAGTGGGGGCGCGCTTTGTTCTCGACGGTATGCCGGGTAAACAGATGGCGATTGATGCCGACCTCAACGCCGGATTGATTGGTGAAGATGAGGCGAAAAAACGTCGTTCCGAAGTGACCCAGGAAGCCGATTTTTACGGCTCAATGGACGGGGCGAGTAAGTTTGTTCGTGGTGATGCTATTGCCGGGATCCTCATCATGGTCATTAACGTCGTCGGCGGATTGCTGGTCGGCGTGCTGCAACATGGCATGAGCATGGGCCATGCGGCAGAAAGTTATACGCTGTTGACCATCGGTGATGGCCTGGTGGCGCAAATCCCGGCGCTGGTTATTTCTACCGCTGCGGGGGTCATCGTCACGCGTGTCAGCACCGATCAGGATGTTGGCGAGCAGATGGTGAATCAGCTTTTCAGTAACCCCAGAGTCATGTTGTTAAGTGCCGCAGTACTGGGGTTACTTGGTCTGGTGCCAGGAATGCCAAACCTGGTCTTTTTACTGTTCACGGCGGGACTGCTGGGGCTGGCGTGGTGGATCCGTGGACGCGAACAAAAAGCGCCTGCCGAACCGAAGCCGGTAAAAATGGCGGAGAATAATGCCGTTGTTGAAGCGACGTGGAACGATGTGCAACTGGAAGACTCGCTGGGAATGGAGGTGGGGTATCGGCTGATCCCGATGGTCGATTTTCAGCAGGATGGCGAGTTGCTGGGGCGTATTCGCAGTATTCGTAAGAAATTTGCCCAGGAGATGGGCTTTCTGCCGCCGGTGGTGCACATTCGCGACAATATGGATCTGCAACCTGCCCGTTATCGTATCCTGATGAAAGGCGTTGAAATTGGTAGCGGCGATGCCTATCCGGGGCGCTGGCTGGCGATCAACCCGGGGACAGCCGCCGGAACATTACCCGGTGAAGCGACGGTCGACCCGGCGTTTGGTCTGAATGCTATCTGGATCGAAAGCGCGCTAAAAGAACAGGCGCAGATTCAGGGATATACCGTGGTTGAGGCCAGCACGGTGGTCGCAACGCATCTTAACCACCTCATTAGCCAACATGCCGCCGAACTGTTTGGTCGTCAGGAGGCGCAGCAGTTACTGGATCGCGTCGCCCAGGAGATGCCAAAGCTAACGGAGGACTTAGTTCCTGGCGTCGTCACGCTCACCACGCTGCACAAGGTGCTACAAAACCTGCTTGATGAAAAAGTGCCGATTCGCGATATGCGCACCATCCTCGAAACGCTAGCGGAACATGCGCCCATCCAGAGCGATCCACATGAATTAACCGCCGTCGTCCGCGTGGCGCTTGGTCGGGCGATTACCCAGCAATGGTTTCCCGGCAAAGATGAAGTTCACGTTATTGGCCTGGACACGCCGCTGGAGCGTTTGCTGTTACAGGCATTGCAGGGCGGGGGCGGGCTGGAGCCGGGACTGGCGGATCGTTTGCTGGCACAAACTCAGGAGGCATTATCCCGTCAGGAGATGCTGGGCGCGCCGCCAGTGCTGTTGGTGAACCATGCGCTGCGGCCATTATTATCTCGTTTTCTGCGCCGTAGCCTGCCGCAACTGGTGGTGCTTTCGAATCTCGAACTCTCTGATAACCGCCAAATCCGTATGACGGCGACGATTGGCGGCAAATAATGAGGAGCTTATTAGCTATTTTGTTGTTTCCGATGCTTGTGCAGGCTGCCGGGGAGGGCATGTGGCAGGCAAGTAGCGCGGGCGTGACGCTGAATCATCGTGGTGAATCGATGTCGTCAGCGTCTCTGACTTCGCGACAACCGGTTTCAGGATTGGTGACGCTGGTGGCCTGGCGTTATCAGCTTATCGGCCCGACACCTGTAGGGCTGCGCGTGCGCTTGTGTTCGCTATCTCGTTGTGTCGAATTAGACGGGCAGAGCGGGAGTACGGTGGCATTTACCGGCGTACCTGCGACAGAACCGTTGCGCTTTATCTGGGAAGTTCCAGGCGGTGGGAGGTTAATTCCGCCGCTGAAGGTGCAGCGTAATGAAGTGATTGTGAATTATCGGCGGTGATAAAAAAGCCGATGTCCGTAACTGCGACATCGGCCTTTGACACATAACGCGATTACATACGCTCTACAGTCTCAATACCCAGCGTATCCAGACCCAGTTTCAGCGTCTTCGCGGTCAGTTGTGCCAGTTTCAGACGGCTGTTACGCACTTCTTCGTTTTCTGCGCTGAGGATCGGGCAGTGCTCGTAGAAGCCAGAGAACAGACCAGCCAGATCGTACAGGTAAGCACACATCACGTGCGGTGTACCTTCACGGGCAACCACCGTGAGGGTTTCTTCAAATTGCAGCAGGCGAGCGGCCAGTTGCGCTTCACGATCCTCACGGATGACAACCGGAGCCGCAGCCAGTTGATCTTCGTTAATTTCCGCTTTACGGAACACGGACAGCACACGGGTGTAGGCATACTGCATATACGGCGCAGTGTTACCCTCGAACGCCAGCATGTTGTCCCAGTCGAAGATGTAGTCGGTAGTGCGGTTTTTGGAGAGATCCGCGTATTTCACCGCGCCGATACCGACCGCATTGGCCAGTTTTTCCAGCTCGTCGGCTGGCATATCCGGGTTCTTCTCAGCCACCAGACGACGCGCGCGTTCCAGTGCTTCATCCAGCAGATCTGCCAGTTTCACCGTACCGCCAGCGCGGGTTTTGAATGGTTTACCGTCTTTACCCAGCATCATGCCGAACATGTGGTGTTCCAGCGGTACGGATTCTGGTACATAACCTGCTTTGCGTACGATTGCCCATGCCTGCATCAGGTGCTGATGCTGACGGGAGTCGATGTAATACAGCACGCGATCGGCATGAAGGGTTTCATAACGATACTTCGCACAGGCGATATCGGTAGTGGTGTAGAGATAGCCGCCATCTTTCTTCTGAATGATAACGCCCATCGGCTCGCCTTCCTTGTTCTTGAACTCATCAAGGAATACAACGGTCGCGCCTTCACTTTCTACTGCCAGACCTTTGGCTTTCAGATCTGCCACGATACCCGGCAGCATCGGGTTGTAGAGGCTTTCGCCCATCACATCATCGCGAGTCAACGTTACGTTCAGACGATCGTAAGTGATCTGGTTCTGCGTCATGGTGATGTCGACCAGTTTGCGCCACATTTCGCGGAAGTATTCGTCACCGCTTTGCAGTTTTACCACGTAGTTACGTGCACGTTCGGCAAACTCTTCATCTTCGTCGTAATGCTTTTTCGCATCGCGGTAGAAACCTTCGAGATCTGCCAGCTCCATTTCACCGGCGTTTTCCTGCTGCTGTTTTTCCAGCCACGCAATCAGCATACCGAACTGGGTGCCCCAGTCACCGACGTGGTTAGCGCGAATTACGTTGTGACCGAGGAACTCCAGGGTACGCACAGCCGCGTCACCAATGATGGTGGAACGCAGATGCCCTACGTGCATCTCTTTCGCCACGTTTGGCGCGGAGTAGTCCACCACAATGGTCTGTTTTTCTGGTGTAGCAACACCGAGACGATCGGACGCCAGCGCCTGCTGAACATGTTCAGCCAGGAATACCGGATCAAGGAAAATGTTGATAAAACCTGGGCCGGCGATCTCAACTTTACTGGCGATACCGTTAAGATCCAGATGAGTCAGCACCTGCTCTGCTAATTGTCGCGGTGCCATACCCAGTTTTTTAGCAACTGCCATCATGCCGTTAGCCTGATAGTCGCCGAACTGAACTTTTGCTGACTGACGAACCTGCGGTTCGCAATCCGCAGGCGCGCCTGCCGCAATCATGGCCTGACGGACTTTTTCTGAGAGAAGAGCCTGAATATTCACCGGAATACCTTACATTGATGAAGCGAGCGAGAATTGCCCGCACCAGTTAAAGAAATTAGGGCGGGAGTATACTGCAAATGGCTGTTTTCGTCAGCAACGTGCGCGTGGCGTATTGCCGTTTTCACTATTGCACCGGGGACTGCGCGAAATCAGCAGTTGGTTGGCGCAGGGCAACAAGGTAAATTAACGCTTTTGCTGAAAGACGAAGAGTGATTATGGCTAACTGGCAATCTGTCGACGAGTTGCAGGATATTGCAACGGATTTACCGCGATTTATCCACGCATTAGACGAACTTTCCCGTCGTCTGGGGCTGGATATTACTCCGCTGAATGCCGATCACATTTCCTTGCGTTGTCATCAAAACGCCACCGCTGAACGCTGGCGTCGTGGGTTTGAACAGTGCGGCGAACTCCTGTCAGAAAATATGATCAATGGCAGACCGATTTGCCTGTTTAAATTGCATGAACCGGTACAGGTTGCTCACTGGCAGTTTTCGATAGTTGAGTTACCGTGGCCTGGGGAAAAACGTTACCCGCACGAAGGCTGGGAACATATCGAAATCGTTCTGCCTGGTGATCCAGAGACACTGAACGCCCGTGCACTGGCATTACTTTCTGATGAAGGGCTTAGTCAGCCGGGGATCTCGGTTAAAACCAGTTCGCCAAAAGGTGAGCATGAGCGATTACCCAATCCAACGCTGGCCGTCACCGACGGTAAAACCACGATTAAGTTTCATCCGTGGTCCATTGAAGAGATCGTCGCCAGTGAGCAGTCGGCGTAATTAAGGAGTAAAAATGGCATTACTGGAAATTTGCTGTTACAGCATGGAGTGCGCGCTGACGGCGCAGCAAAACGGTGCCGACAGAATAGAGCTGTGTGCGGCACCGAAAGAAGGTGGCTTAACGCCGTCGCTGGGCGTGCTGAAGTCTGTGCGTCAGCAGGTTACTATCCCTGTGCATCCGATTATCCGTCCTCGCGGTGGCGATTTTTGCTACAGCGACGGCGAGTTTGCAGCCATTCTTGAGGACATCCGCACAGTACGCGAATTGGGATTTCCTGGACTGGTGACGGGGGTTCTGGATGTTGACGGTAATGTCGATATGCCACGAATGGAAAAAATAATGGCGGCTGCCGGTTCGCTGGCCGTCACTTTTCATCGCGCCTTCGATATGTGCGCTAACCCTTTAAATGCACTGAATAATCTTGCGAAATTAGGCATTGCCAGGGTGCTGACATCGGGGCAAAAATCAGACGCGCTGCAAGGTTTATTAAAAATTATGGAACTTATTGCCTATGGTGATGCTCCAATCATCATGGCCGGAGCTGGAGTTCGTGCAGAAAACCTGCACCACTTCCTCGATGCCGGGGTGCTGGAAGTCCATAGCTCCGCGGGAGCGTGGCAAGCCTCACCGATGCGTTATCGTAATCAAGGATTGTCCATGTCATCAGATGCACTCGCGGACGAGTATTCGCGTTATGTCGTAGACGGGGCGGCGGTTGCTGAAATGAAAGGAATCATTGAACGCCATCAGGCCAAATGATTTTTACCGTTGCATCATGTCGCCCAATATGATGCTTGCTCGTACCAGGCCCCTGCAATTTCAACAGGGGCCTTTTTTTATCCTTGATCAGTATGAAAAATGAACCTGAAGGCAAAGACAAAATGGCGTGGCTGATCAGGCGCATAAGAAGTAAATAGCGCCCGGAAACGGGCGCTAAATTGCAGATAAAGTGTGCTTTATTCATGCCGGATGCGGCGTGAACGCCTTATCCAGCCTGCAAATTTGTGCAAATTTAACATATTGCAGGAGACGGGTAGGCCTGATAAGCGTAGCGCATCAGGCGGTTTTGGCGTTTGTCATCAATCCAGCGCTCGGAAACGGGTTACGGCTTACGCGCAATCAACACCGCGCGTTTAGGCGCAGGATAGCCTTCTACCGTTTTACTCGGATCATGCGGGTCGAGGAAATCAGACAAAGACTCGGTGACCATCCACTCGGTGCGGCGCTGCTCTTCTGTCGTCGTGACGCTCACGTCCGCAATGCGGATATCAACAAACCCACACTTCTTCAGCCAGTTTTTCAGCGCCAGTGCTGATGGAATGAAATAGACATTACGCATTTGCGCGTAACGATCGCCTGGCACCAGTACTGTGTGCTCATCGCCATCAACAATCAGCGTTTCCAGCACCAGTTCGCCTTCATTCACCAGTTGATCTTTTAACTGCCACAGATGTTCCAGCGGTGAGCGGCGATGGTACAGCACGCCCATCGAAAAGACGGTATCAAAGGCTTTCAGCGCCGGAAGTTGTTCAATACCTAACGGCAGCAGATGCGCGCGCTGATCGTTACCTAACAACTTACGCACCGCTTCGAACTGGCAGAGAAAAAGTTGCGTAGGGTCAATCCCCACCGCCAGATGCGCGCCTGCGCCAATCATGCGCCACATGTGATAACCGCTGCCGCAGCCAACATCGAGGATCGTGCGCCCGGTCAAATCAGAGAGATGCGGCAGAACACGATCCCATTTCCAGTCAGAACGCCATTCGGTGTCGATGTTAACGCCATACAGCGAGAACGGCCCTTTACGCCACGGCATCAGGTTGCGCATCAGTGTTTCAATGCGTTTAATCTGCCCGGCACTCAGCGGCTCTTTGCTTTCCGCCGTTACGCTATGCAGTAAATCAAGACGATACGGTTTAATTTCGGGCAGAAATTCCACCGCATTGGACCACTGTTTAAACAGACCGTGCTGCTGTTCACGTTGCCAGTTGGCAATCTGTGCAGGGAGGGTTTCCAGCCAGTGCGAAAGATGATTTTTGGCAATCAGAGAATAAAAGTTACCAAAGTCGATCATGCAGCGTCCTCTGCTTTCAATGCCACCAGTGAGCCAAAGTTAAAGCACTGGAACCATAACTCGCTATGTTCAAATCCGGCTTTATGCAGGCGTGCTTTATGGGTTTCCACAGAATCGGTCAGCATCACGTTTTCTAACATGCTGCGTTTTTGGCTGATCTCCAGCTCGCTGTAACCGTTGGCGCGTTTAAAATCGTGGTGCATGTTGAACAGCAGTTCACCGACTTTGGCATCTTCGAAACTGAATTTTTCCGAAAGCACCAGCGCACCGCCAGGATTCAGTCCTTGATAAATTTTATCCAGTAATGCCTGACGTTCAGAAGGCTCAAGGAATTGCAGGGTAAAATTCAGTACCACCATCGACGCGTTTTCAATGGCAATATCGCGAATATCACCCTCGATTACTTCTACAGGTGTTGGCGCTTTATAGGCGTCGATATGGCGACGGCAGCGTTCAATCATCGCCGGGGAGTTGTCGATGGCGATAATTTTACAATTATCATGATGAATATTGCGACGCACCGAGAGCGTCGCCGCGCCCAAAGAACAGCCCAGATCGTAAACCTGCGTACCAGGTTGTACGAAGCGTTCGGCCAACATGCCAATCATTGAAATAATATTGGAATAGCCGGGAACGGAACGCTGGATCATATCCGGGAAGACTTCGGCTACCCGTTCATCAAAGGTCCAGTCGCCCAGTCTGGCGATAGGGGCAGAAAATAACGTGTCGCGGTGAGACATAACGTAAAAATCCGGGAAAAAGAAAGTGGCGTATTGTGCGCTAACGCAGGGAGAAAACCAACTCCCAGGGCATATACCAAAGATTCGCCAGCACCATCAGCAACAGCGCACACCAGGTGGCGCTCATGCCGGAACGCCGCCAGCGAAACAGACGGTGATGAAAACCGTAATAATGCATCAGACGCCCGGCAAGCAGAACAATGCCGCAAATATGTACCATCCAGGTTTCTGCGCCATTCATTTCCATAAACAGCATCAATACAATCGCGATGGGAATATATTCCACCGCGTTACCGTGAATGCGAATGGCGCTTTGCAGTTCGCTAAAACCGCCGTCACCATAGGCAACGCGATATTGCATTCGCAGGCGAACAACATCAAAAGAGAACTTCATTAATAACAACGCACCTAAAACGGCATACAGCGCGCTTACCATACAAACTCCCTTTAAAATGGCCGATGGCTCCTGTCTATGATAGGTGGCAATTTCAGAAAAGAGAAGATTGCTGTGGAATAGCCGGAACTGCTCCGATCTCTGGAAGTGTCTTACGTAAGTCTTCCCAAAGGGTATGTACCAGTTCCGGTGCCTGGGCAATATCTGGCGTATGTAAAAAAAGATAAGGCGTGGTGGTCTGGTGCCACTGCGCTAATTTTTGTAACCAGACCTGAAATAATTCCCGATTTTGCGTCATATCATCGCTGCCGATAAAACGGATCAGTGGGTTTGTCGCTGTTAATACGGCATGAACCGGAACTTTGGGCTTTTTCCGTTGCGCGTCGCGAATGGCTTCATTATGCGGACGCGCTGCATGAACCGGACGGCTGTCTAAAATCACCCGATTAACGCCGCGCTGATGCAAACCGCGATTAAGCGTTTGTTCCTCTACCTCTTTGGCAAAAAACAGCGGATGACGAACTTCCACACCATAGGTAAATTCGCGAGGAAGGGAATCGAGAAAGTGCCACAGTGCAGACAGATCCCGGGGGCCAAATGTGGCGGGCAGTTGCAGCCAGTATTGCCCAATGCGCGGCGCTAACGGTGACATGCGGGTTAAAAATTCTGCTACTAAATCATCGCAATGTCGCAATGCGGCCTGGTGCGAAATGGTCGCCGGAAATTTAAAACAAAAACGAAAATCATCGCTGGTTTGCTCGCGCCAGCGCAGAACCACTTCCGGCTTTGGCAGAGCATAAAGGGTCGTGTTGCCCTCCACGCAGTTAAAATGACGGGAGTCATAGTCTAACTAAATGATACTGAAAGAGATTATTTCATCGTCTTGCTCTGTGGGGCATGTATGGGACACTTTCAGTTAACTCCTTATTGAGCAGTTCTATCTGCCCGATATTGTTATCTTTCATCCATGCTCCGTAAACATTGAATACCATTTGTGCGTTTGCATGTCCCATCTGGTTTGCGATAAAGCTTGGATTAGCTCCCGCCGATAATGCCCAGCAGGCATAAGTATGCCTGGACTGATAGGCTTTCCTGTGCCGTAGTCCCGCCCGTCTCAATGCCGATGCCCATGAGTCTCTGATGGAGTCTGCTTTGTAGTGGTGGCCTGCCTGCTGGCATTTTTTCACCAGTTGCGGATTAAAAACAAATGTGCATTCATGTCTTACGGTGCGTCCGAACTCCCGAAGTTTGACGTCAATTTGATATTGAGTACCAAATCTTGTCATTTCAGCCTGACTTTTCAGGGTATCAACGGCTGGCTGAACAAGATGAATAACACGATCTGTTCCCGCTTCGGTTTTTGGTAGAGTGAACTCACCGAGTTTTGTATAATTACGACGGATAGTCATTGTTTTAGCTTTTAAATCAATATCCTCCCAGGCAAGAGATATCAGCTCACCATGACGAATGCCTGTGTATACTGCTAAAGACCACAGGTTTTTTGTTTGTTGGTGGTGGCAAGCATCAATAAAACGAATGAATTCGTCATGTGTGAGCGGATCTGGCTCTGTTCTTGATCTTTTTAATGGTGTCAGACCGTTAAATGGGTTTGATTCTGTGTATCCGTTGTCAGCTGCAAATTGAAACATACCTGCAATTGTCGTCATATAGTAATTAACTGTAACTACAGATCGCCCTTTGACAGGAGTTGTCTTACCGTTTGAGAGATTGTGATATCCGGTCAACAAATCTTTCCTGATAAAGAGTAAATCTTCTTTTGTTACAGATGAAGCCAGCCGGTTTCCCCCTATGCGAGGAAGCATGTTTCTCACCACAGATTGATATCGATTGAGCGCGTTACCTCCTATCTCGATTTTCTTCAGATCCAGCCATTTTTCTGCAAGTGCCTTAATGGTTATCTCCCTTTTCCCCAGACCGAAGTGTTTCAGATTTGGGGACTCGGGGAACTGCGCAGCGTAGTCGAAATTCCCCATTCTGATTGCAAAACAAACGGAAGTCCTGAGTTCGCCTGCAATCTTCCGGTTTTTGGCTGTGTCAGGAATACCAAGGTTTTCTCTGACACGTTTGCCGTTATAGTGAAACCATATGCGGAGTGTTCCGCCATGGTTTTCAACGCCTGTTGGGTATGATGTGTTACTCATTAAACCTCCCAGACGTCCAGGAGCATTAACAGGTTAACCGGAACTTGCATTTTTGGCACCTGGTTGTTTCTGGTTTTTTATCCACCGCATAATTGCATCTATGTTGTACAGGCATTCACTGTTTGGCTTTGGTTCTCCATCCACAGAGAAGTGGATATATTCCCTTCCTAACATCCATGATGTTCTACGTGCTCGCTCGATAGTGCCTGATCTTAATCCTGTCGCAGCAATTAAGATGCTTTCAGCGCACCATTCACTGGGCGTTATCTGATAGATAATTTGTTGCATAGAATTGCCTTGCAACCGCCGCCACTATAGCTGGTGGACGGCGATCCGGGTTGAACATTAAAAATCAGCCTGATTCGGGAACAGTTTTTGCCAGATTGCTGACACGTATTTTGCCTGGTAACGTGCATCGTGCAGGGCATTATGGCGTTCACCTTCAAATGCGATGAGTTCACGGGCATCGAAATCTATCGTCAGACCCATGGCTACAATTGTTCGTTCATCCCGATCATTGGTGTAACGCCACGGGCAGGGGATCACCTGTCGTTCATATGAACGGCGTAAAATCACGTTATCGAAGGCTGTTCCATTTCCCCAGACCTGAACAAAAGATTCACCGGAGTTTTCGTCGATAAATTCCCTGAATTGCAGCAGCGCATCATCCATCGGTATTTTATTTGTCAAAATTGCAGATCTGGCCTCGCTGGATTGTTGAAGCCACCATTCGATGGTGCTTATGTTGACAGTGCCGCCACCTGTTTTCATATCAATTGTTTTGTTGAACTCTGGCCCCATTTCTCCGGTTTGCGGATCGAAAAATACTGCCCCCATTGAGGCGATCTGTGCATCGGGACCAGTTCCCATCTTTTCAAGGTCGATCATCAGGTGGTACCACATTTTGCTGGTGGATGTGATTTTATGATGACCGTTTACCTTAATTAAGGAATTTGCTGTCTTGCCAGTTTCATTATCGCTACCGTGATGCTGAACGTTGCCAGCGTTCTCATTGTACGGATGTTCTGCGCCTTCCATTTCCTCCGGATCTTTTTCCTGAGATTCAGCCTGATCTTCTTCATCGAATGTTTCCTGATACGTTGCGTCGCCTATCATCGCACCACAGTCAGGACAGTTACCCCCACCAGTCTGACCGCAGGCATTGCAGATTTTTTTCACTTCCTGTTGCACTACTGGTTCTGGTTGTTGCTCTTCTGGCTCGTTTTGTCGCGCATTTGGGGTGTTTTGTTCCGCTTTTTGGTCGTTCTGGTCTGATTTCGACTGGTTTTGGTTTGCAGAATCGCGGGTCTGGATCCCTTTAACCCATTTCGGGTCATTCGGGTCGCTAATCCCTTCAACAAATTCTCCGCGAGAGGCAGCCAGTACTTTGTCTGCATCGACAGGATTTTTGGGCGGAATGTTTTTCCGTGCTTCGTGAAGTTCGGCCCGTAACTTCTCGTACTTCGTATCTACCTGTGACTGAGCATCCAGCGGCTGCGGGTTCTGATGATGTTCAGTTGTGTCCTGTTCCATTGTTTTAGCCGTTGCCTGTTCATCTGCCATTGCGCCAGATGGTTGCGGTTTTTCTTCATCATCCTGTTTTCCTTCTTCTGTTACACGCTGCGGCATCGGGGCAGAGGAGCGACCGCAGGCAATATCCACAACCATTTCATCCGGGTGAGCGTGATCGGTTTCGATCATTACGCGGTTGAGATACTCGCGATGACGAGAAGGAGATTTAAACAATCCTTCTGGTGTTGTTTTCACCGTAGCAACATTGCAGGCTCGGGAGTAATCCATACCTCCTGGCATATCGTCAAACAGTTTGCAGGTGGCAATAAACTCATCAAGTACGTCGCTGTCCACTGATGGGGAGTGGTTCATTATGGCGTTGATTGCGACAGGTGGCGTTCTGGAACGTATCCGCAGGGTGGTTCCGGAGCACGTGACGCCGCTGTACCGTACGACGGAAGAGTGGCAGGAGTGGCAGCGTGCCGAAGGCCGGAAACACTGCGAGGAGATTAACCGCCGGAATCGTCAGTTACGGGTGGAAAAAATTCTGAACCGTTCGGGCATCCAGCCGCTGCATCGCAAATGTTCGTTCGCGAATTACCAGGTGCGGAATGACGGACAGAAACATGCGCTGAGTCATGCCAAATCCATCGCTGATGAAATGATGACTGGCTATACAAACTTCGTGTTCAGCGGGAATCCCGGAACCGGAAAAAATCATCTGGCAGCGGCTGTGGGTAATCGTCTGCTGAAGGCCGGTAAATCCGTGATAGTGGTCACCGTGGCGGATGTGATGAGTGCGTTACACGCCAGCTATGACGACGGGCTGTCAGGGGAAAAATTTTTGCGGGAACTGTGCGAAGTGG
Organism: Escherichia sp. 20412-1; assembly: GCF_003027595.1. Classification (NCBI taxonomy): domain Bacteria; kingdom Pseudomonadati; phylum Pseudomonadota; class Gammaproteobacteria; order Enterobacterales; family Enterobacteriaceae; genus Escherichia; species Escherichia sp. 20412-1. The sequence continues at coordinate 38,409 of NZ_PYQM01000034.1, forward strand.
ATCTCCTGGTTCTGGACGAAATTGGCATCCAGCGCGAGACGAAAAACGAGCAGGTAATACTGCACCAGATTGTTGACCGTCGGACAGCATCACTGCGCAGTGTCGGGATGCTGACGAACCTGAATCATGCCGCAATGAGCACGCTTCTGGGGGAGCGGATTGTGGACCGGATGACCATGAACGGTGGTCGCTGGGTGAGTTTTAACTGGGAGAGCTGGCGTCCGAATGTTGGTCAGTCAGGAATTTATAAGTGATTTTTACCGGGAGGAAATTTTAATGGAAACCGTTTTTGATGCACTGAAAGCACTGAAAAAAGCCTCGTCGCACGAAATTGCAGCCGTCTTGAAATCAGCCGTGACGATGCTGTCACTGAACTCTGGAAACTGAAGCGCCGTGGTGAAGCTGATAACAAGGGGGCGATGTGGTGGCTGACGAGTGAGGCAACGGAAATGGTCACAAAAACCACTGCGGAGATGCTGATTAACGCAATTGAACAGCATGGTCCTCAGTCGGCTGACGAACTGGCGTTAATGTTCGGGATTACCTCCCGCCGGGCGAATTCAATGCTGGCAATGGCAATCAGCAAAGGTCGTCTGATTCGCGTAAATCAGAACGGTAAATTTCGTTACTGCCTACCGGGCGATAATTTACCAGCAGAGCCGAAAGCTGCATCGGTAACGGAAACGGATGGTAAAGCCTTTCCTCAGCCAGCCGGTGTTGCGTTACCAGTACAGGAAGCTGCAACACAGGAAGAAATTAAAACAGAAACTGTGGCGGAAATTGTGCAGTCGTTGCCATCGTTCACCGAAACGCGGGCGGATGACCTGATTTTACCATCGCTGCATATGGCAAACCGCGAACTGCGCCGGGCAAAAGGTCATGTCCAGAAGTGGGAGCGAGTCTGTGCCGCGTTGCGGGAGCTGAACAAACACAGGGATATCATGCAACAAATCACGACCGGAGGCGACGGGACAGCATGAAATCGCTGGTATGGCTGATGTTGTTTATCTGCTTTGTTGTTACTGCGGGATTGTTCTGTGTCATCGGTATGGTCAGGATGATTGCGAGGGTGATTGCGTGAAAATCGAATATCAGGATTACGGTGCGGTGGGGCAGGTGGTTGTTACCAGCACGGTTCTTGAATTGAGAAAACACAGCCGTGTGGTCGATGCAGTGTTGTTTGCCTGTCCGGGGATAGTGGCAAAACGGAGCGGTTTGTTTTTTCTGAAAACGCAGCTGTCCGGCTGGAAACTGGGTACAGAAGTGGCTTACAGGGTTGCACTACAGGAGGCGGAGCAATGAGCAAATGGTGTCGTGCAGAAATCATGATACTCCGGCAGTGCGCAGGAACGATGACGGTCGAAAGCATCGGGAGGCTGACAGGTCGTACAGGTGATGCGGTGAGAACTAAAGCGCGGGAACTTGGTATCAGTCTGATGTTGCGGGGTGACTTTCATCAGTCAGCAAAATATCCGCAGCGCGATATTGAGCTGGTGCGGCACCTGCATCAGAGCGGTATTTCCCGGCGTGAAATAGCGAAAAAGTTCGGAATGCCGCTGCGTACAGTGAATAACTACGTTTATTTCGACAGGAGGGTGTATGAGGTCTGAAGGTTTAACACCAGGGCAACTGGCGGAGCGTAACGCTGAGTATGTGGCGGAAATATCCCGACTTGAGAAAGAATGCGCGGCGCTGGCGGCGGAGAATGCGGGGCTGAAACACGCAATGGCCGTAACCCTTGAGCATGTGTCGGTCACGGATGCCGGGCAGGCAGGAGTTGCTGCGATGATTATCAATGATGCCCTGCACCACAGCGAAATCCCGGCCACCGACGCTTTCCTGGCTGAGGTGCGGGCGCAGGGGGTTGAGATGATGCGCGAACATCCATCAATCAAATTTTGCTCTTTGACGCATATGTGTGACGAGTTAGCCGCCCAGCTTCGCAAAGGAGGCAACCAGTGAGCGAATCAAAATGTCAGGTTAATGGCAACAA
>NZ_PYQM01000035.1:0-40242 GCF_003027595.1 Escherichia sp. 20412-1
ACCAGTTGAGCGGATTCGCGTTTAAACTCTGCGCTGAAATTTCTTTTTTTCATTGGAGCACCTGTGTTGTTCTGAGGTGAGCATATCACCTCTGTTCAGGTGGCCAAATTTAGTGTGCCACTACATAACCAGTTATTTCACAGTACCGTCGCGGAAGAGATCGCATTTGGTTTGAAACTGCAAAAATGCCCAACTGATGAAATTGCTCAACGCACCGACGCTATCCTGCAATGCTGTCAGTTAACAGATGTTGCCAGCGCTCATCCGTTAGATCTGCATAGCGCCCAGCGACGGATGGTGGCCGTCGCCTGCCTGGAAGCTCTCGCCCCGCCGCTGTTATTACTTGACGAACCGAGCCGGGATTTTGATGCCCAATGGCTGGCAGTATTTGAAAGCTGGCTGGAAAAGTGCCACCTTCGTGGCACGAGTGTGGTGGCAATCAGTCATGACGCCGCATTTACCCGGCGTCATTTTTCTCGCGTCATGCGACTGGAAGGTGGTGTAGTGAGGGAGGTCAATCTACCAGACAGTATTCACCGTTAGGCGTCATCATTAAGGTCAAATTTGCAGGTCGACTCTGTTCCAGCACCCGACGAACATTCGGCCCGTCGGTACGTTCATAAAAAGCTTCAGCATCTGCCTGCGATAATCCCCCCGCCAACTTGCGCCCCACCAGTCGTTCCCGTAACACAGATGCGGGCGCGTTGATAAATATCGAGAAATCACAAAATTGCGCTAACGTGCGCCACTGCTCGTCATCCAGCAATAGCCAGTTTCCTTCGACGATGACCAGCGGCGCGGTAACGTGCAACGCATCTTCTACCGGATCATGTTTTTGTCGATCATACTGCGGCCACGTACAGTCGCCTTGCACGGCCTGACGCAGATTTTCCGCCAGTTTCGCCACGTCAAACGTTTGCGGCGCGCCTTTATAAGGGCGAAGCTGATGCTCATCCAGCCAGATGTTGTAATGGTGAAAACCATCCATCGGGAGCGTCTGAATAGCGGGTAATTCGGGATCTTGTTGTGCGAGATATTCCCAGAAGGTAGTTAAGGTAGATTTACCCGTCCCTGGTGGAGCACTCAGAAATACCACCGTACGCCGCTGCGGGTTTACCGCCTGTAAAGCCGCCAGCATACGCAGTAGCGGTTTATGTACATTTTCAATTTCATCATCAGAGTACTGCGCCTGTACCTTTAGTCCATTCACCGTCAGTTCGATTTTCACGGCGTTAATTCCTTTAAAGTTGTCGTTACTGCCAGCGTCAGCGCCGTTTTGACCATTCCGCTAAAACGCGCCTCTGACCAGACCGCGAAATCAGCGAACTTCATCGCTTTCAACGCATCATAGAGGGAAGTATTACGGGTTATGCTATTAACGTTGCTGATAAAATCCCAGGTAATGTCATCGACAAATCCGGGCGTTCCATTCTGCTCGTTCAGGTAATGCCAGAATTGAGAAAAGTGCGTAATATCGGCGTACAGCCATTTATCCATTTTCCCCAGCGCATAAATCAAACGCAGCGCAACATCAATATCGTCAAGCGGGCCGCTTTGGGCGAGCAACGGCTTCACTGCATATTCCACGATCTCTTCATCGTTATCGACAAACAGCGACGGCAGAAACTGGCGTATCCCCTGGAGCAAAATGGCATGCGCAGTTTTCATAAATGACAATAAATTGTCCTGTGCATCCAGTTGCTCAAGCACATCATCTTCTGTCAGCGTCGCCATTCGTCTTCCGATAGATCACCATCAATGCAGGGAGTCTATTATATTACACGTTTGGTCTGCGCCACCGATCAGTAATGTCTGCGTCCGCACCCCATTCGCCGTCTGTTGTATACCGTTCACCAGCTCTCCGCCCGTCACACCCGTGGCGCTAAAGAGGATATTTTTATCTCTCACCAGTTCGTCGAGCGAGTACACACGGTTGACCTCAACCCCCATTTCCTTGCAACGCTGGCGCTCCTGTTGTGCAATCTGCCGATTTTCCGTGTAATCACCTTTGGCCTGACAAAAATCAATAAGCTCTGCCTGCATATCTCCGCCTAACGCTTTGACTGCACAGGCAGAAATAACGCCTTCTGGCGCACCACCGATGGTGTACATCACGTCGTAAGGATTATCCTGCCAGCAAGTCAGCACACTGGCAGCAACATCGCCATCCGGCAGGGCGAATACTTTCACGCCCAGTTGCGTCGCTTCTTCAATCGCGGCATGAAGACGGGGTTTATCCAGCGTAACCATGCGTAATCGATCCAATGGTTTGCCCAATGCTTTTGCCACATTGCGCAAGTTATCCGTCAGGGGCAAAGACAGATTAATCACTCCTGCAGCCAGTCGGTTAACGACCAGTTTTTTCATATACATATCGGGCGCGTGTAACAGGCTATCTCGTGGGGCGAAGGCCATTACTGCCAGGGCATTACTCTGCCCCATCGCCACCATCCGGGTGCCTTCAATCGGATCAACCGCGATATCGACTTCTGGCCCATCACCTTTGCCAACCTCTTCGCCAATCCACAGCATCGGCGCATGGTCAATTTCCCCCTCACCGATAACCACTCTCCCACGAAAAGCGACGTCGTTTAATGCCTGACGCATCGCGGTAACCGCCAGGCCATCAATTTTATTTTTGTCGCCACATCCGGTTTGCGGCCAGGCAGCCAACGCGGCCTGTTCCGTAACGCGAAATAATGGCCACGCAAGGGACATCATTGCGCAGCCTCCCCGATATCAACGCCAAATTGTGCCAGCAGATATTTCTCGGCCTGTTCATTCCAGATGCCGTGCGTTTCCTCAACCCGTCGCGCCAACTCTTTAAACAGCGGATCTGTTTTCCCTTTTTCGGCAAAATCGGCAATGGCGGTCAGCGGCATGGTGACGCCGTTATAAATGAGTTTTTTACCGCCGGGAATATCCGGCAAATTGAGTACGGTTTCTGGCACCGCATCCAGGCCACCAATATGGGTCACCATAAACGACGGCTGCAACTGCCCCGTGGCGCTAAGGGCAATCGCCTCTTTCATATCATCCGTAGAACCACCGGACGTCCCAACGACGTGAGTGCTGTTGTAATGCACGTTGTAAAAGTTAAACGGCACTTTGAAGTTTTTATCCGTTGGCCCGGCAAAGAAGTTCAGACAACCATCTTCCGCCAGCAATTCATCAGCCATCTCAACGACCGAAGGCACCGCCGCATAGACAAAAACATCATCGAACCCGACATCTCCTGTCAGCGACCGCAGCATCTGTACCGGATCGCTCATCCCTTTGGTATTCACGTATACCAGCTCAATCCCTTTGCTGGCCGCCATCTCCACCGGCAGCAGCTTCTGTACTTGTGCCAGCCGTTTTTCATCGATGTCGACCACTACCACCCGTGATGGTTGAATGCCGCCGTTAATGGCGTAATCGATAGCGCCAATTCCCATCGGGCCAGCACACGCCAGTAGCGCAATATTGCCGCCAGATTTGACGCCCATTCGATGCTCATAAACATATTGCGTAGTGTGATAATTAGCATGATAAGCGCCAATAATGCAGCACATCGGCTCCGCCAGCGACGCCGCAGCAAAATAAGAGCCGTGATACGGTAATACGCAGCCTAAATTAATCGCGATTTCAGGAATAATCATATAGGTGGCATTACCACCAAAATATTCGTAGCTGTATCCCGCAGAATATCCGCTGGGTAACCCCATCGCAGGCTGTAAAACAAATCGCTGACCTTTTTTATATTTGTCGGTAAGATTTTTACCCACTTCAACAATGACTCCGGCACATTCATGCCCGGTGATCGCCGGGTGATTTTCTAAATCGTCCGGCACCCGTTTATGTTCGCTACCAAGCAACGCCGCTTTCCAGGTGGATAAACAAACACTATCAGAAATTACACTGACCAGCAGTTCATTATCAGTAATTTCGGGTAACTCAAATTCACGCAGACGGATATCCCGCTTGCCATAAATAGCAGCAACTTTGGTTTTCATTTTTACCTCTGCAATCAGTTTTTATGTTCGGCGGTTAATTGATTAAATAAAGTGTCGAGTTTTGGATCGCCAATGTAGTTATTAATCAATATCAGCGGTTTATCCGTCACACGTTTCACTCGTCCTTCCAGACTGGCGTGAGTGACGACGATATCAGCATCCGAAGGCACGTTTTCTATGGCGTAATGTTTTACTTCAATGGTCAGTCCGGCTTTTTCCAGACGTTTGCGGAAGGTGGTTGCCCCCATTGCGCTGGAGCCCATTCCCGCATCACAAACAAAGGCAATACGTTTCACACGACTTAATGAAAATGCACCTTCCTGCTTCATAGCTTTTACCGCATTGGCTGACTCGGTGAACTCATCTTCGCTCTCCGTTTCCACCGTTTTTTCCATCTTCAGTATCAGGGATGTGATGACAAAGGACACCAGAGTACCGACCGTAACACCGGCAATTGTCGCCAGGAACGAGCCTTTCGGCGTCAGTGCCAGATAAGCAAAAATAGAACCCGGGCTAGGACCTGCCACCAGGCCGCCATCCAGCAAATTGAACATCCAGGTGCCAGACATACCGCCTGCAATCATGGCGATAATGGTCAACGGCTTCATCAATACATACGGAAAATACAGCTCGTGGATGCCACCGAGGAAGTGAATAATCATCGCACTAGGCGCAGAGCGTTTGCTCATCCCTTTACCAAACAGAGTGAATGCCAGCAGCAAGCCTAAACCCGGCCCAGGATTGGACGCCACCATAAAGAAGATAGATTTACCGTTAACCGATGCCTGCTGCATTCCCAACGGGTAATAGACGCCCTGATCGATCGCATTATTAAGGAAAAGCACTTTTGCCGGTTCATTGATGACTGACAGCAGAGGTAGATAACCCGCATGTACCAGCGCCTCAATACACTCTTTGACGAAAGTATTGGCAATTAACACTGCCGGACCGATGACTTCAAAGCCCAACAGGCAGAGGATCATCCCGGCAATACCTAATGAGAAGTTATTGATAACCATCTCAAAACCAGCAGGTATGCGTTTTTCCAGTGCTTTATCGACATATTTTATGACCAGACCACCTAACGGCCCCATGATCATCGAACCGAGAAACATCGGAATATCCGCACCGACGATCACACCAATCGTCCCTATTCCCCCCATGACCGCACCGCGTTTACCGCCGACCAGATGACCACCGGTAGAACCAATCATCACGGGCAATAAATAGGTAATCATGGGGCCAACAATTTTGGCGAAGTGTTCGTTAGGCATCCAACCCGTAGGAATAAATAAAGCAGTAATAAAACCCCAGGCAATGAAAGCACCGATATTGGGGATGACCATTGCAGTCAAAAAGCCACCAAAAGCCTGGACCTTTGCACGAGCAGACTTGTTTTCCATAATATTATCCTGTAGAGGAGAGAGTAATTATCCGCGGCTGATAATGTCCGCTAATTGTTTTTTTGATGTTGCTGTTAATAGTTGTTCGAGTATTTCTTCTTCGCACAGTAATTCACTTAACGCCTGAATAGCACCAATGTGCGAATCAGCATCGGCAGCAGAAAGCCCGATGAGTAATTTGATCGGTTCATCACTTCCGGGGAAACAAACTGGCTGTTCGAGTAATGTCAGTGACATCCCGGTTTTAAGCGCCCCACATTCCGGTCGTGCATGGGGCATTGCTACGCCCGGCGCGAGAATATAATAAGGCCCGTTGCGGGTAGTTGAGTCTTTAATAGACTGAATGTAATTCTCGTTGATATAATTTTTTGCTAACAATGACGCCATCGAAAAATCGATAACATCCTGCCAGTCTTTTGCTGAAGATATAACTGAGATTGATGATTCCGGGAAATAATCAATAAGCCGCATAAATTATCCTTATTTTATTTTTAGGGTGCTGTCCGGCGGTAAAAATAAAATACTCGTGCGACTTAATGAAAGCAATTGTGCACGTGAGAGCACAAACTCCACGAGCCAAAATAGCAAAGCATTAAATAACAATGACATAAAAATAATTTTACGCAAGTCAACTATATATTTGCTGTGTATGTCACACAATAGATATTTTATACGTTATTACATTCGTGATGCATATCACCATTTGTTTATTGAATGTTCGAAAACATACTTATTTCATTCGTTGGTTTTCCGCCATTCCCCCTTTATAGATTCTGAATTCTCGACTGTTGGCTGTTTTCTTCTCACCTCATGTGACATATTTCCACACTTTACTCAAGGAAGACTCACATGAAAGCACCTGTTTCAATAACCTCATTCCGCCCACAAAAATCGCTTGCCATCGCCATTGGCGTGCTTGCCGTTATTGTGCTGCCATTTCTGTCGTATTACACCGTGAATGAAGGTGAACGTGGTATTTTGTTGCGCTATGGAAAAATAGTAAAAGTTGCCGATCCGGGGCTGGGTTTTAAGATCCCGTTTATGGAAAGCGTAGAGAAAATTTCCACGCGTAATCAGGCTGTTGTCTATCAGGGATTACAGGCATACAGCCGCGACCAGCAACCCGCACAAATGACTGTGTCAGTCAGTTTCCATATTAAGCCTTCGGAAGCAGGCGCGGTTTATACCACCTACAACACCATTGAAGCATTAAAAGATCGCCTGATTGTTCGCCAGTTGCCAACCCAACTGGAGAACGTTTTCGGTCAATATACGGCCATCAGCGCTGTACAGGATCGCACGAAACTGGTTCAGGATCTGCAAAATGCAATGCGCAAAGCCGTTGTTGGTCCGGTGGTGATTGACGGGGTCCAGATTGAAAATATTGATTTTTCGGACGCTTATGAAAAATCAATTGAAGATCGTATGAAAGCGGAAGTCGCCATTGCCACACGGAAACAAAATCTGGAAACAGAGAAAATCCAGGCACAAATTGCGGTAACTCAGGCGCAGGCAGAAGCAGACAGTAAACTGGCGGCAGCCAAAGCAGAAGCAGAGACGATTCGCGTAAGAGGCGCGGCAGAAGCAGAAACTATTCGTTTAAAAAGTGGGGCTGAAGCAGAAGCTATCCGCCTGCGCGGTGAAGCTCTGCGAGATAACCCAGGGCTTGTTGCCCTTACCACTGCCGAACGCTGGGACGGAAAACTGCCCGATACCATGATCCCTGGCAGTACCGTTCCGTTTATCTCAACCAAATAAAAAAGAGCCGCATTTGCGGCTCTTCACACACCATAGTGTTAATTACAGCAGTTCTTTCGCTTTCGCTACCACGTTTTCAACGGTGAAGCCGAACTCTTCGAACAGTTGCTCTGCCGGAGCAGATTCACCAAAGGTGGTCATACCGACGATAGCACCGTTCAGGCCAACATACTTGTACCAGTAGTCAGCAATACCTGCTTCCACTGCAACGCGTGCGGTGACGGCTTTCGGCAGTACGGATTCACGGTAAGCCGCGTCCTGTTTGTCGAACACGTCGGTAGACGGCATGGAAACTACGCGCGCTTTCACGCCTTCAGCAGTCAGTTTTTCGTATGCTGCAACCGCCAGCTCGACTTCAGAACCGGTGGCGATGAAGATCAGTTCCGGTTGACCGGCACAATCTTTCAGCACGTAACCACCGCGCGCGATGTTTGCCAGTTGCTCTTCCGTACGTTCCTGCTGCGCCAGGTTCTGACGGGAGAGGATCAGCGCGGTCGGGCCGTCCTGACGCTCAACGCCATATTTCCACGCAACGGCGGATTCAACCTGGTCACACGGACGCCATGTAGACATGTTCGGGGTCACGCGCAGAGAAGCAACCTGCTCAACCGGCTGGTGAGTCGGGCCGTCTTCGCCCAGACCGATGGAGTCGTGGGTATAAACCATCACCTGACGCTGTTTCATCAGTGCAGCCATACGTACAGCGTTACGTGCGTATTCCACGAACATCAGGAAGGTGGAGGTGTACGGCAGGAAGCCACCGTGCAGGGAGATACCGTTGGCAATCGCGGTCATACCAAATTCGCGAACACCATAATGGATGTAGTTACCGGCAGCATCTTCGTTGATTGCCTTAGAGCCAGACCACAGGGTCAGGTTAGACGGAGCCAGGTCAGCGGAGCCGCCAAGGAATTCCGGCAACAGCGGACCGAATGCTTCGATGGCATTCTGAGACGCTTTACGGCTGGCAATTTTAGCCGGATTAGCCTGCAGTTTAGCAATGAACTCTTTCGCTTTCGCGTCGAAGTCAGACGGCATTTCACCTTTCATACGACGGGTAAATTCAGCCGCTTCTTGCGGGTAAGCTTTCGCGTAAGCCGCAAACTTCTCGTTCCATGCAGACTCTTTCGCCTGACCGGCTTCTTTCGCATCCCACTGAGCATAGATTTCAGACGGGATTTCGAACGGCGCGTATTTCCAGCCTAGCTGCTCACGAGTCAGTGCAATTTCCGCATCGCCCAGCGGCGCGCCGTGGGAGTCATGCGTACCGGCTTTGTTCGGGGAACCGAAACCAATGATAGTCTTGCACATCAGCAGAGACGGTTTGTCAGTCACTGCTCGCGCTTCTTCTACTGCGCGTTTAATAGCGGCAGCGTCGTGACCGTCAATACCGCGGATTACGTGCCAGCCGTAAGCTTCGAAACGCATTGCAGTGTCATCGGTGAACCAGCCTTCAACATGGCCATCGATAGAGATACCGTTGTCATCGTAGAACGCAATCAGTTTACCCAGCTTCAGCGTACCCGCCAGAGAGCAAACCTCGTGGGAAATGCCTTCCATCATGCAGCCGTCGCCCATGAAGGCGTAGGTGTAGTGGTCGACAATGTCGTGACCTGGACGGTTAAACTGCGCCGCCAGCGTTTTTTCTGCAATCGCCATACCGACTGCGTTAGCAATACCCTGACCCAACGGACCGGTGGTGGTTTCTACACCTGCGGTGTAACCCACTTCCGGGTGGCCCGGAGTTTTGGAGTGCAACTGACGGAAGTTCTTCAGCTCTTCCATTGGCAGATCATAACCAGTGAGGTGCAGCAGGCTGTAGATCAGCATGGAGCCGTGGCCGTTGGACAGCACGAAGCGGTCACGGTCAGCCCAGGACGGATTCTGCGGGTTGTGTTTCAGGAAATCACGCCACAGGACTTCGGCAATGTCAGCCATACCCATCGGGGCGCCCGGGTGACCGGATTTGGCTTTCTGTACTGCGTCCATGCTCAGCGCACGAATAGCATTGGCAAGCTCTTTACGTGAGGACATTTTGACTCCAGATCGGATGATGAAGGGCACGCCCTTAACGACTTGACGACAGCGCGTTTTGGGCTACGCCGGAAAATTTGCCAACAATTTACCGCAAGCCACGCGTCATGTACATGGAACATCCTTTTGCCGGTTCAGAAATCTCTGGATCATGCTCGCATGTTGCGCAATCTGCTCGCCCGTCCGCTGCGCTTTTCCTTATACTTAGACTGAGCGTCGATTCACCTGCAAACGGCGCATTTTTAGAATAATCCTGACTTTGTGCGGAAGAGAAAACATGAAAATTCGCGCCTTATTGATAGCAATGAGCGTGGCAACGGTATTGACCGGTTGCCAGAATATGGACTCCAGTGGGCTGCTCTCATCAGGAGCGGAAGCTTTTCAGGCTTACACTCTGAGTGATGCGCAGGTCAAAGCCCTGAGCGATCAGGCATGTCAGGAGATGGACAGTAAGGCGACGATTGCGCCAGCCAGTAGCGAATATGCTAAACGTCTGGCCACTATTGCCAACGCGCTGGGCAACAATATCAACGGTCAGCCGGTAAATTACAAAGTGTATATGGCAAAGGATGTGAACGCCTTTGCGATGGCCAACGGCTGCATCCGTGTTTATAGCGGACTGATGGATATGATGACTGATAACGAAGTCGAAGCGGTGATCGGTCACGAAATGGGACACGTGGCGTTAGGCCATGTGAAGAAAGGGATGCAGGTCGCGCTTGGAACAAACGCAGTGCGAGTAGCTGCGGCATCGGCGGGCGGGATTGTCGGTAGTTTATCTCAATCACAACTAGGCGATCTGGGCGAGAAATTAGTCAATTCGCAATTCTCCCAGCGTCAGGAAGCTGAGGCGGACGATTACTCCTATGACTTGCTGCGCCAACGCGGCATCAGTCCGGCAGGCCTTGCCACCAGCTTTGAAAAACTGGCGAAGCTGGAAGAAGGCCGTCAAAGCTCAATGTTTGACGACCATCCAGCATCCGCGGAGCGCGCCCAGCATATTCGCGACCGTATGAGCGCTGATGGGGTTAAGTAAGACCTGGTGGTGCCGAACGTAGGTCAGATAAGGCGTTTAGGCCGCATCTGACATATATGGCCAGAGCACATCGCCGGATGCGATGCTGGCGCATCTTATCCGGCCTACGGATGGCATCACATCCGGCGCTTACTCGCCCTTTTTCGCTGCCTGAATATACAGCATCTCCAGCGCCAGCGTTGCCGCTGCCAGAGCAGTGATTTCCGACTGATCGTATGCCGGAGCCACTTCCACTACGTCCATCCCAACGATGTTGAGATCTTTCAGGCCGCGTACCAGTTTAATGGCGCGATCGGAGGTCAGGCCGCCAATTACCGGCGTACCCGTTCCCGGCGCAAACGCAGGATCCAGGCAATCGATATCAAAAGTCAGGTAGACCGGCATATCACCAACAATCTGCTTCACCTGGGCGATAACGTCATCCACGCTGCGATCGTTCACCTGGCAGGCGTCCAGCACGGTAAAGCCGTTGTCTTTATCGAACTCAGTACGAATACCAATTTGCACGGAATGATTCGGGTCAATCAGACCTTCTTTCGGCGCGGTATAAAACATAGTGCCGTGGTCAAACTCACAACCGTTCGCGTAGGTATCGGTGTGGGCGTCAAAGTGTACCAGCGCCATTTTGCCAAAATGTTTAGCATGAGCACGCAGCAGCGGCAGCGTAACAAAGTGGTCACCACCGAAGGAGAGCATACGCTTACCGGCAGCCAGCAGCTTCTCAGCGTGCGCCTGCAGTTTCTCGCTCATTTCACGGGCATCACCGAAGGCATATACCAGATCACCACAGTCGACGACATTCAGACGTTCACGCATGTCGAAATTCCACGGGAAGCGGTTGTGTTCCCAGGCCAGATTAGTCGAAACCTGGCGAATAGCTGCCGGACCGTGACGCCCCCCCGCACGACCAGAAGTAGCCATATCGAACGGCACGCCGGTAATTACCCAGTCAGCATCGCTGTCATACGGCTGGAAGTTCATCGGCAGGCGTAAAAAACCAAAGGCGTTGGAAACCAGTGAGTTATCGTATTGATGACCTAAGGTGCTCATGGATGGACTCCTTTTACAAAGTCGATATAAAAAAACCCTTCCGCGTCGTTAGGCCCGACGAGGAAGGGTTGGATTTGCGAAACACAAGTTTGTGCTAATTATCGCCCTAAATGGGTGAAGCATCAAGCGGGGTTGCTATTTACGACACGGTGGTGGAGCATAGCCATTGTTGTCTGCCGGAAAGGCTTGTCCAGAGCACGGCGGTAGCGCATTTTTCGCTGAGCCTTGTAATTCAAAAGCGGCAAAACCAATCACCCCTGTGTTACGTACATCGCCTTGCGCCGAATTGGCGGCGTAGGAATCAGCAACGTTGGCAAACTGAAAAGCAGCTTCGGTATGTTTATCTTTACGGAAACCTTTAATCGCTAACGAATCACCGGCATTCACAATATAGCCATTGTTATTCAGCGAACCTTGCTTGCCGTTCAGAACATCCAGCCCATCAACTGTGGCAACGATCTCATAGTTAGTGTTACGGCTATAGTTACGAACATATAATTGATAATTCATTCCCACTCTGGCATGAACAATATATCGAGGTTTATTATTCGATGAATCATATACCCGCGTAATAGGAAGCGAATTAAAATTAGCATCGCGAATAGCATATTCCAGTTCGTTAATCCGAATGCTATAAACGCGGTCGTATCCGGAAGGAATGTTAGTCGAATAACTAATAACGATCATCTCTGCCGGATCGCGCCAGGCGCGTTCAGCAGATACGCCTTGAACCGTTGAGTGCACATCCCCGCCCCAGGCAGTGCCGACATTGCCAGATGCACTACTATTATACTGCGCATTACTGGAACAACCTGCAAGCAGTACGAACAATCCCACCAGCGCAACGCGTACTTTCCATTTTTTCATAACCGATCCCTCTGCATTTAATTAATGCAGCGATTGTAGGGAGATTATATTAGAAGGAAAGTAACCAGATTATTTTTAAGAATATATAAATAAAAAGCGAGCCGAATTAATCAATTAAATCGTCCCGCCAGCAGAATAATCTTAATTATTCATCTTCAAGGTAGGTATAACCGTACAAACCTGCCTCGAACTCTTCAAGGAACTGTTGTTGCAGTTCGGCATCAAGATCGGTTTTCTTCACCTGGTCACGGAACTGGGTTAACAACGTTTTTGGATCGAGCTGCACATATTGCAGCATATCCGCAACGGTATCGCCCTCGTCAGACAGCTCCACTTCTACGCTGCCGTCAGGGAAGACGAACACGTCAACCGCTTCGGTATCACCAAACAGATTGTGCATGTTGCCGAGGATCTCCTGATAGGCACCGACCATAAAGAAACCGAGCATCGGCGGATTCTCCGGATCGTACTCCGGCATTGGCATTGTCGTAGCAATGCCGTCACCATCGATATAGTGGTCGATGGCTCCATCAGAGTCACAGGTGATATCCAGCAGCACAGCGCGGCGTTCCGGCACTTGATCCAGCCCTTCCAGCGGCAGAACCGGGAACAACTGGTCGATACCCCATGCATCCGGCATCGACTGGAATAGCGAGAAGTTGACGTACATTTTGTCCGCCATACGCTCCTGTAATTCGTCGATAATCGGGCGATGGGCGCGGTTTTGCGGATCCAGTTGCTTCTGCACTTCATGACACATGCTCAAATAGAGCTGTTCTGCCCATGCACGTTCTTGCAGATTGTAAGTGCCAGAAGAATAACCAATATGGATATCGTGCAGATCCATCTGGCTATCATGCAGCCATTCACGCAGAGAGCGGCGAGTTCCCGGTTCGTGCATCTCCTGCCAGGTTTCCCACATGCTTTGCAGTGCGCGCGGCGCATCCTCTGCTGGTGCGGTTGGAACGGTGTATTCGTTACGTTCCACACCGATAATATTGGAAACCAGCACAGTGTGATGCGCAGTCACCGCACGACCCGATTCGGTGATCACCGTCGGATGTGGCAGACCATTCTCTTCACAGGCATCGCCAATTGCCCAGATAATGTTATTAGCGTATTCATTGAGGCCGTAGTTCACCGAACAATCGGATTGCGAACGGGTGCCTTCATAATCCACGCCCAGACCACCGCCAACGTCAAAGCACTGAATGTTGACGCCCAGCTTATGCAGCTCAACATAGAAGCGCGCAGATTCACGAACGCCTGTCGCGATATCGCGAATATTCGCCATCTGCGAACCGAGGTGGAAGTGCAGCAGTTGCAGGCTATCGAGACGTCCGGCTTCACGCAGTGTCTCAACCAGTTGCAGTACCTGGGTTGCCGCCAGACCGAACTTCGATTTTTCACCACCGGAAGACTGCCATTTACCAGACCCCTGCGAGGCCAGACGCGCACGTACGCCAAGACGAGGGATCACGTTCAGACGTTCCGCTTCATCCAGCACAATGGCGATTTCAGACATCTTCTCGATAACCAGATAAACCTTATGGCCCATCTTCTCGCCAATCAGCGCCAGGCGGATATATTCGCGGTCTTTATAGCCGTTACAGACGATGACGCTGCGGGTCATGCCAGCATGCGCCAGCACCGCCATCAACTCAGCTTTTGAACCTGCTTCCAGCCCCAGCGGTTCACCAGAATGAATCAAGGACTCAATCACGCGGCGGTGCTGGTTAACCTTGATCGGGTAAACGAGGAAGTAGTCACCGTTATAGCCATAGGATTCCCGCGCACGTTTAAACGCGGCGTTAATAGAACGCAAACGGTGCTGCAGGATCTGCGGAAAGCAGAACAGTGCAGGCAGGCGCTGGCCCTGCGCTTCGCGGGTCTTCACTAACTGCGCGAGATCAACGCGAGCTTCCGGGACGTCCGGGTCAGGGCACACGCTAATGTGACCCAGCTCGTTAACGTCATAGTAGTTATTGCCCCACCAGGCAATATTGTAAGTACGCAGCATCTTGCTGGCTTCCTGGGAGCTCATTGCAACCTCCTGCATGGAGCGTAGTACACCGTGTTCGCCCGCTGACGAAGGCAAACTCATAGACATGTCGTCAGACATAGCGAACCTCAAATTATTTTATTAAGTGTAAAACAGTTAACCACTATCGCAGCCTGAAACTGCGATAACAACCCATAAGCACACGGATTTTCCAGCAGCGTATGCTGACGCTCCGACTGCGCAACCGGTTTCTTTTTCATAACATTATTAAGCACATAACCGAACGTAAGTGTGACAGTCCGGCGAAACCACGAGAAAACTCTTGTATTTACAAGAGCGCCCTTGTTCAGTCATCAGTAACTGTTGCCAGCTCTTGAATCCTGAGAAGCGCCGAGATGGGTATAACATCGGCAGGTATGCAATGCAGAGATGCAGAGTGCGGGGAACGAATCTACACCAGAACGGTGCGACAGATTAAGCAGCAGACAACGATTCATTATTTCGTATCACCTCCACGGCCGCCTGCGAAGACGAACCAACAAGCTAAAACACTGATTTCAACCCGGCTGGAAGTGGCAACACGAAAGGAACGTCGTGTGCTTTTTATTTAAGCCGCGCGCCGCGTTTTATACCCCACAATGGCAGAAAATTGCAAAAGATAAATACACAGAATGCCAGCATTGTCAGGAAAAATTTCCAGCTACGTTTTTAACGGAATGAGATACGCTTCAAAAAAAAGTGGAAATCGGATGACGTCTTGACCTAAAATAGCCATCCAGATGTTAATCCATCCATACTGATTAACACTCAGACTGCCAGTGTTTTTAACCTGCAGAGTCGTGGAAGGAGCCATTACCACAGAAAATCCACACAACAGTTTGAGCTAACTAAATTCTCTTTAGGTGATATTAAATATGGCAAAACACCTTTTTACGTCCGAGTCCGTCTCTGAAGGGCATCCTGACAAAATTGCTGACCAAATCTCTGATGCCGTTTTAGATGCGATCCTCGAACAGGATCCGAAAGCACGTGTTGCTTGCGAAACCTACGTAAAAACCGGCATGGTTTTAGTTGGTGGTGAAATCACCACCAGCGCCTGGGTGGACATTGAAGAGATCACCCGTAACACCGTTCGCGAAATTGGCTATGTGCATTCCGACATGGGCTTTGACGCTAACTCTTGTGCGGTTCTGAGCGCTATCGGCAAACAGTCCCCTGACATTAACCAGGGCGTTGATCGTGCTGATCCGCTGGAACAAGGCGCTGGCGACCAGGGTCTGATGTTTGGCTATGCCACCAACGAAACCGATGTGCTGATGCCAGCGCCAATCACCTATGCACACCGTCTGGTACAACGTCAGGCTGAAGTGCGTAAAAACGGCACTCTGCCGTGGCTGCGCCCGGACGCAAAAAGCCAGGTTACTTTCCAGTATGACGACGGCAAAATCGTTGGCATCGATGCAGTAGTGCTTTCCACCCAGCACTCTGAAGATATCGATCAGAAATCCCTGCAAGAAGCGGTAATGGAAGAGATCATTAAGCCGATCCTGCCAGCAGAATGGCTGACTTCCGCAACCAAATTCTTCATCAACCCGACCGGACGTTTTGTTATCGGCGGCCCGATGGGTGACTGCGGTCTGACGGGGCGTAAAATTATCGTTGATACCTACGGCGGCATGGCTCGTCACGGTGGCGGCGCGTTTTCTGGTAAAGATCCATCCAAAGTGGACCGTTCCGCAGCTTACGCAGCACGCTATGTTGCGAAAAACATCGTGGCAGCGGGTCTGGCTGACCGTTGTGAAATTCAGGTTTCCTACGCGATCGGCGTGGCTGAACCGACTTCCATCATGGTAGAAACTTTCGGTACTGAGAAAGTCCCTACTGAACAACTGACCCTGCTGGTGCGCGAGTTCTTCGACCTGCGTCCATACGGTCTGATTAAGATGCTGGATCTGCTGCACCCAATCTATAAAGATACCGCTGCATATGGTCACTTTGGTCGCGAGCATTTCCCGTGGGAAAAAACCGACAAAGCGCAGCTACTGCGCGATGCCGCCGGTCTGAAATAATCTTTCATCCCCGCTTTCTAAGGCCAGCCTCGCACTGGCCTTTTTCTTTTCTAAAAAATGCCCAATGCGCTACGCTTACCAGGCCTACAACTATTGCTACATGTAGGCTGGCTAAAACGTTCACGCCGCATCCGGCAAAAGCCGCCCACACGATAGCAACATTCCGTTGCTGAACACGTTTATCCGCAGTTCATCACAACAACTGAAACCGATTACACCAACCATAGCAACCCAGTATTTATAATATTTTCATCATATTATTCAGTTTTCATGATTGTTACATTTCTTTTCAGCAAAGTCTTAATTGCAGATAACTTCGCTTAATCTATGATGTTATAACTCAATTGTTTTCATGTACTTAAATTATAACCACTATAAATGTTAGTGTAAGCGATTACACTGATGTGACATGCTTCACATCTTTTTGCGTCGTACTCACCTATCTTAATTCACAATAAAAAATAACATATTGGAGGGCATCATGCCTGACGCTAAAAAACAGGGGCGGTCAAACAAGGCAATGACGTTTTTCGTCTGCTTCCTTGCCGCTCTGGCGGGATTACTCTTTGGCCTGGATATCGGTGTAATTGCTGGCGCACTGCCGTTTATTGCAGATGAATTCCAGATTACCTCGCACACGCAAGAATGGGTCGTAAGCTCCATGATGTTTGGTGCGGCAGTCGGTGCGGTGGGTAGCGGCTGGCTCTCTTTTAAACTCGGACGTAAAAAGAGCCTGATGATCGGCGCTATTCTGTTTGTTGCTGGTTCGCTGTTCTCAGCCGCAGCGCCAAACGTTGAAGTACTGATTCTTTCTCGCGTTCTGCTGGGTCTGGCGGTGGGTGTTGCTTCCTATACCGCGCCACTATACCTCTCCGAAATTGCGCCAGAGAAAATTCGTGGCAGTATGATCTCGATGTATCAGTTGATGATTACCATCGGCATTCTCGGCGCTTATCTTTCTGATACCGCCTTCAGCTACACCGGCGCATGGCGCTGGATGCTGGGTGTGATTATCATCCCGGCAATTCTGCTACTGATTGGTGTTTTCTTCCTGCCAGACAGCCCACGTTGGTTTGCCGCCAAACGCCGTTTTGTTGATGCCGAACGCGTGCTGCTGCGCCTGCGCGACACCAGCGCGGAAGCGAAACGCGAACTGGATGAAATCCGTGAAAGTTTGCAGGTCAAACAGAGCGGTTGGGCACTGTTTAAAGAAAACAGCAACTTCCGTCGTGCGGTATTCCTTGGCGTGCTGTTACAGGTGATGCAGCAATTCACCGGGATGAACGTCATCATGTATTACGCGCCCAAAATCTTCGAACTGGCGGGTTATACCAATACTACCGAGCAAATGTGGGGGACAGTGATCGTTGGTCTGACCAACGTACTCGCCACCTTTATCGCTATTGGTCTGGTTGACCGTTGGGGACGGAAACCGACGCTGACGCTGGGCTTCATGGTAATGGCTGCTGGCATGGGCATACTGGGTACGATGATGCATATCGGTATCCACTCACCGTCGGCGCAGTATTTTGCCATTGCCATGCTGCTGATGTTTATTGTCGGTTTTGCCATGAGCGCAGGTCCGTTGATTTGGGTACTGTGTTCTGAAATTCAGCCGCTGAAAGGCCGCGATTTTGGCATCACCTGCTCCACCGCCACCAACTGGATTGCCAACATGATCGTCGGCGCAACGTTCCTGACTATGCTCAACACGCTGGGCAACGCCAACACCTTCTGGGTGTATGCGGCTCTGAACGTGTTGTTTATCCTGCTGACATTGTGGCTGGTACCGGAAACCAAACACGTTTCGCTGGAACACATTGAACGTAATCTGATGAAGGGTCGTAAACTGCGCGAAATCGGCGCTCACGATTAATCGTCTCTGGCTTCCTCCCGTCGCGGAGGAAGCCACCTCTTGCAGTCATCTTTTCTTCGCTTTATCCTCAGCCGCTATGAAAACGCCCCGTCTCCCTATCGCCATCCAACAGGCCGTTATGCGTCGTCTGCGGGAAAAACTCGCCCAGGCCAACCTGAAGCTGGAGCGTAATTACCCGGAGCCAAAAATCGCTTACACCCAGCGTGGTACATCCGCCGGTACTGCCTGGCTGGACAGCTATGAAATTCGTCTCAATCCGGTGCTGTTGATGGAAAACAGCGAAGCTTTTATAGAAGAAGTCGTACCGCACGAGCTGGCGCATTTACTGGTGTGGAAACACTTTGGTCGCGTGGCACCGCATGGCAAAGAGTGGAAATGGATGATGGAAAGTGTGCTGGGTGTTCCCGCCCGCCGCACGCATCAATTTGAGCTACAATCCGTACGCCGCAACACCTTCCCCTACCGCTGTAAATGCCAGGAGCATCAGCTTACCGTGCGCCGCCATAACCGTGTGGTGCGTGGAGAGGCCGTCTATCGCTGCGTTCATTGCGGCGAACAACTGGTTGCGAAATAACCACCTGAACTATCAGGAACTTTCCTGATCTGGCTGATTGCATAGTAAAACAACTTTCGCTACGTTGCTGGCTCGTTTTAACACGGAGTAAATGATGTACCGTTATTTGTCTGTTGCTGCGGTGATACTGAGCGCAGCATTTTCCGGCCAGGTATTGGCCGAAGGCATCAATAGTTTTTCCCAGGCGAAAAATGCGGCAGTAAAAGTCTATGCTGACGCACCGGGAACATTTTACTGCGGCTGTAAAATCAACTGGCAGGGTAAAAAAGGCGTTGTGGATCTGGAGTCATGCGGATATCAGGTACGCAAAAATGAAAATCGCGCCAGTCGTGTGGAGTGGGAACACGTGGTTCCCGCCTGGCAGTTCGGCCACCAGCGTCAATGCTGGCAAGACGGCGGACGTAAAAACTGCGCCAAAGATCCGGTTTATCGCAAAATGGAAAGCGATATGCATAACCTGCAGCCCTCGATAGGCGAAGTGAACGGCGATCGCGGCAACTTTATGTACAGTCAGTGGAATGGTGGCGAGGGTCAGTATGGACAGTGCGCCATGAAGGTGGATTTCAAAGAAAAAGTGGCGGAACCACCAGCTCATACGCGAGGCATCATTGCCAGAACTTATTTCTATATGCGTGACCAGTACAACCTGACACTCTCACGCCAGCAAACGCAACTGTTTAACGCCTGGAACAAGATGTATCCGGTCACCGATTGGGAGTGCGAGCGCGACGAACGCATTGCAAAGGTGCAAGGCAATCATAACCCGTATGTGCAACGCGCTTGCCAGGCGCAAAAGAGCTAACCTACACTAGCGGGATTCTTTTTGTTAAACCCCTACCCCACGCAGGCAACTGCGTGGGGAGACGACGCGGATTTTTAACCATGCGTATCCCCCGCATTTATCATCCTGAACCATTAATCAGCAACTCGCACATTGCACTTTGCGAAGATGCCGCTAACCATATCGGCCGTGTACTGCGTATGGGGCCTGGTCAGGCGTTACAGTTATTTGACGGTAGCAACCAGGTCTTTGACGCAGAGAT
Source organism: Escherichia sp. 20412-1 (assembly GCF_003027595.1). Lineage (NCBI taxonomy): Bacteria > Pseudomonadati > Pseudomonadota > Gammaproteobacteria > Enterobacterales > Enterobacteriaceae > Escherichia > Escherichia sp. 20412-1. The sequence goes on from NZ_PYQM01000035.1 coordinate 19,708, forward strand.
TACCAGCGCCAGCAAAAAAAGCGTGGAAGTTAACGTGCTGGAAGGTCAGCTCGACGATCGTGAATCGCCTCTGCATATTCATCTCGGTCAGGTAATGTCACGCGGTGAAAAAATGGAATTCACTATCCAGAAATCGATCGAACTTGGAGTAAGCCTCATTACGCCACTTTTTTCTGAACGCTGCGGCGTTAAACTGGATAACGAACGTCTGAACAAGAAGCTCCAGCAGTGGCAGAAAATTGCGATTGCCGCCTGCGAGCAGTGTGGTCGTAACCGGGTGCCGGAGATCCGTCCTGCAATGGATCTGGAAGCCTGGTGTGCAGAGCAAGATGAAGGACTGAAACTGAATCTTCACCCGCGCGCCAGTAACAGCATTAACACGCTGCCGTTGCCGGTCGAACGCATCCGCCTGCTGATTGGCCCGGAAGGCGGATTATCAGCAGATGAAATTGCCATGACTGCCCGCTATCAATTTACTGATATCCTGCTGGGACCTCGCGTTTTGCGTACAGAGACAACTGCGCTCACCGCCATAACTGCGCTACAAGTACGTTTTGGTGATCTGGGCTAACGGAGAAAAATAATGATCAAGCTCGGCATCGTGATGGACCCCATCGCAAGCATCAACATCAAGAAAGATTCCAGTTTCGCTATGTTGCTGGAAGCACAACGTCGTGGTTACGAACTTCACTATATGGAGATGGGCGATCTCTATTTGATCAATGGTGAGGCTCGCGCTCGTACCCGTACTTTGAGCGTCGAACAGAACTACGATAAATGGTACGAGTTCACGGGTGAGCAGGATCTGCAACTGGCCGATCTCGACGTGATCCTGATGCGTAAAGATCCGCCGTTTGATACCGAGTTTATCTACGCCACTTATATTCTGGAACGTGCTGAAGAGAAAGGAACGTTGATCGTTAACAAGCCACAGAGCCTGCGCGACTGTAACGAAAAACTGTTTACCGCCTGGTTCTCTGACTTAACACCAGAAACGCTGGTCACGCGTAATAAAGCACAGTTGAAAGCGTTCTGGGAAAAGCACACCGACATTATCCTTAAACCGCTGGACGGCATGGGTGGCGCGTCGATTTTCCGCGTGAAAGAAGGCGATCCGAACCTCGGCGTGATTGCCGAAACCCTGACTGAGCACGGTACTCGCTACTGTATGGCGCAAAATTACCTGCCTGCCATTAAAGATGGCGACAAACGCGTTCTGGTGGTGGATGGCGAGCCAGTACCGTACTGCCTGGCGCGTATTCCGCAGGGTGGCGAAACCCGTGGCAATCTGGCTGCCGGTGGTCGCGGCGAACCTCGTCCGCTAACTGAAAGTGACTGGAAAATCGCCCGCCAGGTAGGGCCGACGCTGAAAGAAAAAGGGCTAATTTTTGTTGGCCTGGATATTATCGGAGACCGCCTGACTGAAATTAACGTCACCAGCCCAACCTGTATTCGTGAGATTGAAGCAGAGTTTCCGGTCTCGATCACCGGAATGCTAATGGATGCCATCGAAGCACGTTTACAGCAACGATAACCCAGCTTAACGAGAGGGATCTCGTTGAGACTATGAGTGACAGCGCCCGTCTTTCCACGCATACTGGGCGCTGTTGCTTTTTTGAACCAGGAAACAGAACCTCTGACAATGAATTTACAGCATCACTTTCTTATTGCCATGCCTGCTCTCCAGGATCCGATTTTCCGTCGTTCGGTGGTCTACATTTGCGAACATAATCCAGAGGGTGCAATGGGGATTATCATTAACAAGCCTCTGGAAAATCTTAAAATTGAAGGGATTCTGGAAAAATTAAAGATCACGCCGGAGCCGCGTGATGAGTCAATCCGTCTGGACAAGCCTGTTATGCTCGGTGGCCCACTGGCTGAAGATCGTGGGTTTATTTTGCATACTCCACCATCAAATTTTACTTCCAGTATTCGCATTTCAGACAACACGGTGATGACCACTTCCCGTGATGTGCTGGAAACGCTCGGCACCGATAAACAACCCTCTGACGTGATGGTTGCGTTGGGTTACTCCTCCTGGGATAAAGGCCAACTGGAACAAGAAATTCTCGACAACGCCTGGCTAACCGCTCCGGCAGATCTGAATATTCTGTTCAAAACACCGATAGCCGACCGCTGGCGCGATGCGGCAAGGCTGATTGGTGTTGATATTCTTACCATGCCTGATGTGGCGGGACACGCCTGATGAGCGGGACTTTACTTGCCTTCGACTTCGGCACCAAAAGCATTGGCGTAGCGGTTGGTCAACGCATTACTGGCACCGCTCGCCCTTTGCCTGCGATTAAAGCGCAGGACGGTACGCCGGACTGGAATATTATCGAGCGTTTGTTGAAAGAGTGGCAGCCAGACGAAATCATCGTCGGTTTGCCGCTGAACATGGACGGCACCGAACAACCGCTAACCGCCCGGGCGCGTAAATTCGCCAACCGTATTCATGGTCGTTTCGGTGTTGAAGTAAAGCTACATGACGAACGTCTTAGCACCGTGGAAGCGCGTTCCGACCTGTTTGAACAGGGCGGTTATCGGGCGCTCAACAAAGGCAAAGTCGACTCTGCCTCTGCGGTTATCATTCTCGAAAGTTATTTTGAGCAGGGATATTAAGGCGATTTGCAAGCCTGGCAAATTGTAGATAGCGTCATCGCCCATCTTGCCGGATGCGGCGTAAACGCCTTATCCGGCCTACATTTGGCAGCGATTGTAGGTCTGATAAGACGCGTCAGCGTCGCATCAGGCATATTTACGATGCTAATCAGCCGCTTTAGCCTCACAAGCGCCCTTCTTTCACCCGCTGCTGATAACTCTGCTGAAAAGTTAACATCCCCACCTGCTGCCCGGTTTGAATAACATGTGGCAACTGGTGGGTTTTCCCTTCGCGTATCAAATTCCCCACCGCTGGCGTGTTAATCAACAATTCAAACAGCGCCACGCGCCCTTCCTGCTTATCCACTTCCAGCTTTTGTGACAACACCGCCCGCAAACTACCGGCCAGTTGATTACGCACGGGATCTTTTTCCTGTGCCGGAAATGAATCTACCAGCCGCTCGACCGCCTGCGCTGCACCGCGCGTATGTAAGGTTGCCAGCACCAGATGCCCGGTTTCTGCCGCCGTCAGCGCCAGACGGATTGTCTCGCTATCACGCAGCTCTCCGAGCAATATCACATCGGGATCTTCCCGCAATGCCGCACGTAATCCCGATGCAAACGTCATACAGTGCAAACCAATCTCTCGCTGCTGGATCAAGCATCGCTGGCTGGCATAGAGATATTCAACAGGATCTTCCAGCGTCAGAATATGCGCATCGGCATGTTGATTGAGATAACCAACCATCGCCGCCAGTGTGGTCGATTTGCCGCTCCCCGTCGCTCCCGTCACCAGAATCAGGCCATTCTCGCTATTGAGTAATTCCGGCAATACCGGCGGCGCGCCAAGTTGTTCGAGCTGCGGGCAATGCGCAGGTAACAACCGTAACGCCAGAGAAATGCCTTGCCGCTGCGCAAACGCACTGCCTCGTAGCCGCTGGTTTTCAGCCAGCGATACCGCAAAATCAAGCTGGCCATTCTCAAGCAATATCGCCCGTTGATCGTCATCCAGCCACTCCCGCAACAACTCTTCGACGTCTGGCGCGTCAAACGGCGCGACCTCCATTCTCCCTCGAATGCGCCATCGTGCTGGCCAGGCGCTGCACAGGTGTAGATCCGAGACGTTATGCTTTACACTAAGGGTCACAATTTCTTCCATATTCATACTAAGATCCTCAGAAAATGAACGATATTGCGCATAACCTGGCACAGGTTCGGGACAAAATCTCAACGGCTGCAACGCGTTGCGGCCGTTCTCCAGAAGAAATTACGCTGCTTGCAGTCAGTAAAACAAAACCTGCGAGCGCCATCGCAGAAGCCATCGACGCCGGGCAGCGTCAATTTGGTGAAAACTATGTTCAGGAAGGGGTAGATAAAATTCGCCACTTTCAGGAACTGGGCGTAACAGGATTAGAGTGGCATTTTATTGGCCCGTTGCAGTCTAATAAAAGCCGCCTGGTGGCAGAGCATTTCGACTGGTGTCATACCATCGACCGTTTGCGTATCGCCACCCGTCTTAACGATCAGCGTCCGGCAGAACTTCCCCCTCTTAACGTACTGATTCAAATCAACATTAGCGATGAAAACAGTAAGTCAGGCATTCAACTGGCAGAGCTGGACGAGCTGGCAGCAGCGGTCACAGAACTACCGCGTTTACGCCTGCGCGGGCTAATGGCGATCCCCGCGCCAGAGTCAGAATATGTAAGGCAGTTTGAAGTTGCACGCCAAATGGCTGTAGCATTTGCCGGACTGAAAACGAGCTACCCGCATGTCGACACCCTCTCTCTGGGGATGTCAGATGATATGGAAGCCGCCATTGCGGCAGGTAGCACGATGGTTCGCATCGGCACTGCTATCTTTGGTGCACGTGATTACTCTAAAAAATAAGGAATTAAAGGAACGCCATGAATACGTTGACTTTCCTGCTTTCAACGGTCATTGAGCTGTATACCATGGTGCTGTTATTACGCATCTGGATGCAGTGGGCTCATTGTGATTTTTATAACCCCTTCTCACAGTTTGTGGTGAAGGTGACGCAGCCGATTATCGGGCCACTGCGCCGCGTTATTCCGGCAATGGGGCCGATTGACAGCGCCTCACTGCTGGTGGCGTACATTTTGAGTTTCATCAAAGCCATCGTCCTGTTCAAAGTCGTAACCTTCCTGCCGATCATCTGGATTGCCGGTTTGCTGATTCTGCTGAAAACTATCGGCCTGCTGATCTTCTGGGTACTGCTGGTGATGGCGATAATGAGCTGGGTAAGTCAGGGTCGCAGCCCAATTGAATATGTGCTGATCCAGCTTGCCGATCCGCTACTGCGTCCGATTCGCCGCCTGCTACCGGCAATGGGAGGGATTGATTTCTCACCAATGATCCTCGTACTGCTGCTGTATGTCATCAATATGGGTGTCGCAGAAGTATTACAGGCAACCGGAAACATGCTGCTGCCGGGGCTGTGGATGGCGTTATGAGTGCCGTAACAGTAAACGATGACGGTCTGGTATTACGGCTTTATATCCAGCCGAAAGCCAGCCGTGATTCTATTGTCGGTTTACATGGCGACGAAGTAAAAGTCGCCATTACCGCACCGCCGGTCGACGGCCAGGCCAACAACCATCTGGTGAAGTTTCTCGGTAAGCAGTTCCGGGTCGCGAAAAGCCAGGTGGTGATTGAAAAAGGCGAACTTGGCCGCCACAAACAAATTAAAATCATTAATCCGCAACAAATCCCGCCAGAAATCGCGGCGTTAATTAATTAGGTATCCTATGCAAAAAGTTGTCCTCGCAACCGGCAATGCCGGTAAAGTGCGTGAGCTGGCGTCGCTGCTTAGCGACTTCGGTCTTGATATCGTGGCCCAAACGGAACTTGGCGTCGATTCCGCCGAAGAGACCGGCCTGACCTTTATCGAAAACGCGATCCTGAAAGCGCGCCACGCGGCAAAAGCGACCGGTTTACCGGCGATTGCCGACGATTCCGGTCTGGCGGTTGATGCGCTTGGCGGAGCGCCGGGTATTTACTCCGCTCGTTATTCCGGTGAAGACGCAACCGATCAAAAGAATCTGCAAAAACTGCTGGAAACCCTGAAAGACGTACCGGACGACCAACGTCAGGCACGTTTCCACTGCGTGCTGGTGTATCTGCGTCATGCGGAAGATCCGACTCCGCTGGTGTGCCACGGTTGCTGGCCTGGCGTGATTACCCGTGAACCTGCTGGTACTGGTGGCTTTGGTTATGATCCGATTTTCTTCGTGCCTTCTGAAGGCAAAACCGCTGCCGAACTGACTCGCGAAGAGAAGAGTGCCATTTCCCACCGTGGTCAGGCGTTGAAACTGCTGCTGGACGCGCTACGTAATGGTTAAGTTACCGCCGCTCAGTCTCTACATTCACATCCCGTGGTGTGTGCAGAAATGCCCGTACTGCGATTTCAACTCTCACGCGTTGAAAGGAGAAGTGCCGCACGACGATTATGTTCAGCATCTGCTTAACGATCTGGACAATGATGTGGCTTATGCTCAGGGTCGTGAAGTGCAGACAATATTTATTGGCGGTGGTACGCCGAGCCTGCTTTCTGGCCCGGCGATGCAAACGCTGCTGGACGGCGTGCGTGCGCGTTTGCCGCTGGCAGCGGATGCAGAAATTACTATGGAAGCGAATCCTGGTACGGTAGAAGCCGATCGCTTTGTTGATTATCAGCGTGCCGGTGTGAACCGCATCTCCATTGGTGTGCAGAGTTTTAGCGAAGAAAAGCTGAAACGACTTGGACGCATTCATGGCCCGCAAGAAGCGAAACGGGCAGCGAATCTGGCAAGCGGGCTGGGGCTGCGTAGTTTTAATCTTGATTTGATGCACGGGTTGCCTGATCAATCACTGGAAGAGGCGCTTGGCGATCTGCGCCAGGCCATTGAACTGAATCCGCCGCATCTTTCCTGGTATCAGTTGACCATCGAACCCAATACGTTGTTTGGTTCGCGACCACCGGTGCTACCGGACGACGACGCACTGTGGGATATTTTCGAACAGGGGCATCAGTTATTAACCGCAGCGGGTTATCAGCAATATGAAACCTCCGCTTACGCCAAACCGGGTTATCAATGCCAACACAATCTCAACTACTGGCGATTTGGTGACTACCTCGGCATCGGCTGCGGCGCGCATGGCAAAGTGACCTTCCCGGACGGGCGCATTCTGCGTACCACCAAAACGCGTCACCCGCGTGGTTTTATGCAGGGGCGTTATCTGGAAAGCCAGCGTGATGTAGAAGCCGCTGATAAGCCGTTCGAGTTCTTTATGAATCGCTTCCGTTTGCTGGAGGTCGCGCCACGCGTGGAGTTTAGCCAGTATACCGGCCTTTGCGAAGAAGTGATTCGCTCTCAGTTAGACAAGGCTATCGCTCAGGGTTATCTCACCGAATGTGCGGATTACTGGCAGATAACGGAACATGGGAAGTTGTTTTTAAATTCACTGCTGGAACTGTTTCTGGCCGAGTAAACTTGTTCTGCCGGATGCGGCGTAAACGCCACATCCGGCTACAAGCCATGCATCATCGCAAAAATTACTTAATCACCCCATTACGCCGCAGTTGTTCGGTATCTTTTTTCCAGCGTTCATTAGCCTGGTTGATATCGTCAATCTTCATCAAAATCGCGACTTTTTTACTGTTTATTTCCGAAACTTTCATCGTTAACGGATATTGCCCTTTTTCAAGCTTTATCCAGTCATCCTGCAATTTACGGCTGAGTTTTTGTGATTGCAGAAAAGTCTGTCGCCGCTGCTCGTTGATATCAAAATCCCGTTTCTGCTGAATCGGCACTTCATAACACTCTTCACTCTGTTTATGACATGCCGCAATCGCCGGTTGATAGACCTCTTTGTCATATTTAGCCGCGAACACCTCGCTATCATTCTGTTTATTAAACGCATCCCGTTGCTGGTGTATTTTTTTAAAAGCGTCTTCACGAGTCATTTGCTTGCCATCTGCCCCTTTTCCCCAATAAGCATTCGCCGCTTTCTGTGCCGCAACCATTTGCTTATCAAGCTCTTTCACTTCCTTTTCCAGCCCCGAAATCGAATTCATCTGCACATTCAGCGCTGACTCAAGCTGACTAAAGCGATAATTGAAATCTTCGCTATTCACAATCAGGTACTTATTATTCGTTTTGATATCATCAACAAAACGCCCACTATCGCTGGCTGCTGCCTGAAAAGAGTAAAAATTCACCGTCCAGCCAGACGCGGGCGTTCCTTTACTGGTTAACATCGCTGAGAATTTTACGGGTTTATCTTTCACCCAGGTCTGTTCCAGAAGTTGATAATCTGCCAACTGACCGATCCAGGTATAGAGATCATCGTTAGAAGAGACATCACCTTCCGCAGACCAGGTGGCCTGATTCCCCTTCGCATCAAGGTTTTTTAAATTGATGGCATCCAGTTTGAGAATGCCGTGATATTGCTTTTTGAATTGATCTTTTAAGACATTTTCAGTTGGCGGTTCACCATCGGCCCAGCCATAACCTGACATCAACACAAACAACGCCGTACCTACAATCCATTGTTTTTTCACAGTGAAAGTCTCGTGTGGAATAATTTATTCCTATGATTATCATCATGATAATTATGATTGACAATGGACGTGAGTCTGAAGTGAGAAAGCCCCGGCACGATACCGGGGCGAGGCGATTAGTACTGATTGAAAATCTGCTGGATCTGCTGTGGATCTTTAGTTTGCGTCAGCGCCAGTTGCAGCAGAACGCGCGCTTTTTGCGGGTTCAGCGTACCAGAGGCGACGAAACCGTATTTCGCATCATCCACTTCGGCATCCTGAGTGGTTGCGCCCGTCGGTACGCGAGAAGAACGCACTACCGCAGTGCCGTTTTTCGCCGCGGTTGCCAGGGTGTCGAATACGGTTTTATACAGGTTACCGTTACCCACACCGGCGCTAACGATGCCGTCATAGCCCGCATCTACCAGTGCTTTTGCCGGAAGATCGGATGCGTTAGCATAGTTATAAACGATACCAACTTTCGGCAGTTCATTCAGCTTAGAGACATCAAACGGCGTATCGCTGGTGTGCTTACGCGCCGGAGTACGCTGATAGTCGATTTTACCGTTGTGAATGTAACCCAGTGGACCGAAGTTAACAGACTTGAAGGTCGCTACATCGGTTGTGTTGGTTTTGGTCACGTCACGACCATCCAGCACGGTGTCGTTCATCACTACCAGCACGCCACGGTTAGCGGAGGCTTTATCTGCTGCGGTCACTACCGCGTTATACAGGTTGAATGGACCGTCTGCGCTCATGGAGGTGGACGGACGCATTGCGCCGACCATCACTACTGGCTTATCACATTTTACGGTCAGATCGAGGAAGTAAGCGGTTTCTTCCATCGTGTCTGTACCGTGAGTAATGACGAAGCCGTCAGTTTTATCGCAGTCGGTATTAATTTTTTTCGCCAGTGTCAGCCAGACATTATCATTCATGTCCTGGGAGCCGATGTTAACGACCTGCTCGCCTTTAACGTTCGCAATGTCCTTCAATTGCGGCACCGCATTGACCAGGTTTTCTACGCCAACTTTACCCGCTGTGTAGTTAGATTTGGTTGCGGAGTCACCACCACCGGCAATCGTCCCGCCGGTCGCTAAAATGGTGATATTCGGTAATGCTAATGCTGCACCACTAAAACCCATAACCAGTGCGGCAAGTGCCGTCTTTCTGAAAAACTCCATTTCATTCCTCCAGTTACGTGAACGCTACGTATTATCCCTTAGCTTTGTATAGGAAATTTGACGTTAAACAATTTACAACGTGAATGGATTTTGGAGATCTATAAAGTTAGAGGCAGGTAACAAAACGAAGAATTAAACGGCATAAAAAAGTATTATGCCGTCTTAAAATAGAGGATTATTTCAAATTCCCGACCAGGGCTTTGCGGCTATCTTCCAGGGTCACCACACGGCTACAGACATCTTTGCCAAACTGCTGGAAATCTTTTTCCTGCTTTTTCCACTCGGTTTGGATGGAGGATTGCAAACCGCCCAGGCTTCCCAGCACATTCTGTAACGGATTACCGCCGCTTTTCAGTACCGCTTTCGCGCCCATTTCATTAATGCTGTCCTGCAAAATTCCACCCATCGCCTGATTCACTAGTTGCTGGCCTTCGGCGCGAACCTGATCAATGGCTTTATAGTGGAACGTCAGGCCATCGCTGCGCGTTTCAATAATGCGATTCATCTGTTCTTTCAACTGCGCATCGAGCTTGGTCAGACGGCTGCGCATTTTACTGCTTTCACCCATCTCCTGAACGATAATTTTATCCAGTGCGACGCGGGCTTTCTCAACGCGGCTCTTAGTCCCTTCATCAATCCACGGCAACGTGCTGCGCAGTTCTGCCTGATAATCCTTCGCCTGCTCGCGCTGGGCGGCACTCAGAGAATATTGCTTGCCGTTGTACATCACATTGCCGTCTGGCGTGATCACCAGATTGCCGTTTTCGCCCTTCACCTGTACGGTTTGCGGGCTGACAATCACATCGTCACGCGGTGTGACGCTGCACTGGTAGTCGGCGTGAGCAGTCATTGCCGTTACTGAAAGTGCTGCCGCCAGCAGCATTTTGCGCATCATAATCTTCCCTCAAGAACAAATCAGGCCAGCATTTGCTGGCCCGGATTGATAACAAAGTGCGCATTGTCCATGCCGGATGCGGCGTAAATGCCTTATCCGGCCTACTCAATCGTGCAACCTCAATATATTGCATACCCATTGTAGGCCTGATAAGCGTAGCGCATCAGGCAGTTTTGCGTTTGTCATCGCCCGTATGCTTTCTTAGTCCCACCAAACGTCGAAAAGTTCGCTGGTGCGTACCTCATCCAGTTTGCGCTCTTCCAGCCACTTACGCACAATCGCCTGATGTTCTTCGGTACATTTGCCAATTTCCTGCATGCAGATCAGACCTTCCCAGGCCAGATAACCGCTGCCGTCAAAAGCCAGCTTGTTCGGTTCGACAACCTCGTTAATAAAATCATCAACGGTTTTATCAATCTGTTCTTCCGATGTACCTTCCGGGAATCGCCATGCCACCGAAAATCCTAATTCCTGGAATTCGTCGATGTGCATTTTTTTACGCAGACGACGGCTACGGTTCTTTGCCATTATTTCACCCTCTCGAACATTAAGTCCCATACTCCGTGACCAAGACGATGACCACGTTGTTCAAATTTCGTCACCGGACGTGATTCCGGGCGCGGTACGTAATCGTTACTTTCTGACAGGTTTTTATAACCGTCAATGGAAGACATCACTTCGAGCATATGTTCCGCATAAGGTTCCCAGTCGGTCGCCATATGGAATACGCCCCCCAGTTGCAGTTTGCTTTTTACCAGTTCAGCAAACGGCACCTGAACGATACGGCGTTTATTATGACGTGCTTTGTGCCACGGGTCAGGGAAAAAGAGCTGAACCATGCTCAATGAATTGTCAGGAATCATTTTATGCAGCACTTCGACCGCGTCATGACACATCACGCGCAGATTGCTCAGCCCCTCTTCATGCGCGGAAGCCAGGCAAGCGCCAACGCCCGGCGAATGCACTTCAATGCCGAGGAAATCCTGCTCCGGACGCTCTTTCGCCATTGCCACCAGCGAAGCACCCATGCCAAAACCAATCTCAAGCGTCACCGGCGCTTCACGGCCAAACAGCGTCGGGAAATCCAGCATATCTTCGCTGAACTCAACGCCCATCACCGGCCAGTAGTTTTCCAGCGCATGTTCCTGGCCTTTGGTCAGTCGCCCCTGGCGGCGTACAAAACTACGGATACGGCGCAGAGGACGGCCGTTTTCATCAAATTCCGGTGAGATGACGTCGTTTTTCATAAAGATTTAGTCGCTTGTGAAAGTGTTCTGAAAACGGGCATTATCCAAAGTTAGTTGCCGGATGCAAGCATGATAAGGCCGCGGCTGCGGAAAGTTCCGGTTTACACCCTGTCGTCGCTGTGCTGCAATCTTGCCCCCAACAACTGTGAATTTGGTGACCATGCAAGCGTCGCAATTTTCAGCCCAGGTTCTGGACTGGTACGATAAATACGGGCGGAAAACCCTGCCCTGGCAAATTGACAAGACGCCCTACAATGTATGGCTCTCAGAAGTGATGTTGCAACAAACTCAGGTTGCGACTGTTATCCCCTATTTTGAACGCTTTATGGCGCGCTTCCCGACGGTGACCGATCTCGCCAATGCGCCGCTGGATGAAGTTCTCCACTTATGGACCGGGCTTGGCTATTACGCCCGCGCGCGCAATCTACATAAAGCGGCACAGCAAGTTGCCACCTTACACGACGGAAAATTCCCGGAAACCTTTGAGGAAATCGCCGCACTACCGGGCGTCGGGCGTTCCACCGCGGGCGCGATCCTCTCACTTTCTCTGGGTAAGCACTTTCCGATTCTCGACGGTAACGTCAAACGCGTGCTGGCGCGCTGCTATGCTGTAAGCGGCTGGCCAGGGAAAAAAGAGGTCGAGAATAAACTGTGGAGTTTGAGCGAACAGGTGACGCCCGCCGTCGGTGTGGAGCGGTTTAATCAGGCGATGATGGATTTAGGCGCGATGATCTGCACGCGCTCGAAGCCAAAGTGTTCGCTCTGCCCGCTACAAAACGGCTGCATTGCCGCGGCCAATGATAGCTGGTCACTTTATCCAGGCAAAAAACCGAAACAGACGCTGCCGGAGCGCACCGGCTACTTTCTGCTGTTACAGCACGAAAATGAAGTATTTCTGGCGCAGCGTCCGCCAAGTGGATTGTGGGGCGGTTTATACTGCTTCCCGCAGTTTGCTGATGAAGAAAGTATGCGGCAATGGCTGGCGCAACGGCAGATCAACGCCGGTCACCTGACGCAACTCACCGCGTTTCGTCATACCTTCAGCCATTTCCATTTAGATATTGTGCCTATGTGGCTTCCCGTGTCGTCATTCACCGGTTGCATGGATGAAGGCAATGCGCTCTGGTATAACTTAGCGCAACCGCCGTCAGTTGGCCTGGCGGCTCCCGTGGAGCGTTTGTTACAGCAGTTACGCACTGGCGCGCCGGTTTAGCGCGTGAGTCGATAAGAGGATAATTTATGAGCAGAACGATTTTTTGTACTTTCCTGCAGCGTGAAGCAGAAGGTCAGGATTTTCAGCTATACCCCGGCGAACTGGGAAAACGCATCTACAACGAGATTTCCAAAGAAGCCTGGGCGCAGTGGCAGCACAAGCAAACCATGTTGATCAACGAAAAGAAACTTAACATGATGAATGCTGAGCACCGCAAGCTGCTGGAGCAGGAGATGGTCAATTTCCTGTTCGAAGGTAAAGAGGTACATATCGAAGGCTATACGCCGGAAGATAAAAAATAAAAAGACATTGCCGGAGCACGCCTCCGGCAACTTGCATAAAAACAAACACAACACGCACCCGGAATGATGAAAAAATATCTCGCGCTGGCTTTGATTGCGCCGTTGCTCATCTCCTGTTCGACGACCAAAAAAGGCGATACCTATAATGAAGCCTGGGTCAAAGATACCAACGGTTTTGATATTCTGATGGGGCAATTTGCCCACAATATTGAAAACATCTGGGGATTCAAAGAGGTGGTGATCGCCGGTCCTAAGGACTACGTGAAATACACCGATCAATATCAAACCCGCAGCCACATCAACTTTGATGATGGTACGATCACTATCGAAACCATCGCCGGGACGGAACCTGTCGCACACCTGCGCCGGGCAATTATCAAAACGTTACTGATGGGTGACGATCCGGGGTCGGTCGATCTCTATTCCGATGTTGATGATATTACGATATCAAAAGAACCTTTCCTTTATGGTCAGGTAGTAGACAACACCGGGCAGCCAATTCGTTGGGAAGGTCGCGCGAGCAATTTCGCGGATTATCTGCTGAAAAACCGCCTCAAAAGCCGCAGCAACGGGCTGCGTATTATCTACAGCGTAACCATTAATATGGTGCCGAACCACCTTGATAAACGTGCGCATAAATATCTCGGTATGGTTCGCCAGGCGTCACGAAAATATGGTGTCGATGAGTCATTAATTCTGGCGATTATGCAAACCGAATCCTCATTTAACCCGTATGCGGTCAGCCGTTCCGATGCGCTGGGATTAATGCAGGTAGTACAGCACACCGCCGGGAAAGACGTGTTCCGCTCACAGGGGAAATCCGGCATACCTGGCCGCAGTTTCTTGTTCGATCCTGCCAGCAACATTGATACCGGCACCGCATATCTGGCGATGCTGAATAATGTTTATCTCGGCGGCATTGATAACCCAACGTCGCGCCGTTATGCCGTCATCACCGCCTATAACGGCGGCGCAGGCAGCGTGTTACGTGTTTTCTCGAATGATAAAATTCAGGCAGCTAATATTATTAACACCATGACGCCAGGTGATGTTTATCAGACTTTGACGACCCGCCATCCTTCTGCGGAATCTCGCCGCTATCTCTATAAAGTGAACATGGCGCAGAAATCTTACCGCCGTCGATAATTTCACCTTTGCCTCTGACATTACTTCGAGGCAAAGTGTTACACGCTTCACAATTTCGCCTTGCAAATTGATATTATTTGCAATTATTTGCTACGGATAACAAAAAAACAGTCAGCGAAGTTGATAGAATCGCATCATCTTGCACGGTCAAATGTGCTTTTTAAAACACTCATCCGCATCACGATGTGAGGAAATTAACATGAATCTTAAGCTGCAGCTGAAAATCCTCTCTTTTCTGCAGTTCTGCCTGTGGGGAAGTTGGCTAACGACCCTCGGCTCATATATGTTCGTTACCCTGAAGTTCGACGGTGCTTCTATTGGCGCAGTTTATAGTTCACTGGGTATCGCCGCGGTCTTTATGCCTGCTTTGCTGGGGATTGTGGCCGACAAATGGTTAAGTGCGAAATGGGTATATGCCATTTGTCACACCATCGGCGCAATTACTCTCTTCATGGCGGCGCAAGTTACCACGCCGGAGGCGATGTTCCTCGTTATCCTGATTAACTCGTTTACCTATATGCCAACACTTGGGTTAATCAACACCATCTCTTACTATCGCCTGCAAAACGCGGGGCTGGATATCGTTACTGATTTCCCGCCAATCCGTATCTGGGGCACCATCGGTTTTATTATGGCGATGTGGGTGGTGAGCCTGTCAGGCTTCGAACTAAGCCACATGCAACTGTATATTGGCGCAGCCCTTTCCGCCGTTCTGGTGCTGTTTACCTTTACGCTGCCGTATATTCCGGTTGCTAAACAGCAAGCGAATCAGAGCTGGACGACTTTGCTGGGGCTTGATGCATTCGCGCTGTTTAAAAACAAGCGTATGGCGATTTTCTTCATCTTCTCGATGCTGCTGGGCGCGGAACTGCAGATTACCAACATGTTCGGTAATACCTTCCTGCACAGCTTCGACAAAGATCCGATGTTCGCCAGCAGCTTTATCGTGCAACATGCGTCAATCATCATGTCGATTTCGCAAATCTCTGAAACGCTGTTCATTCTGACTATCCCGTTCTTCTTAAGCCGCTACGGTATTAAGAACGTAATGATGATCAGTATTGTGGCGTGGATACTGCGTTTTGCGCTGTTTGCCTACGGCGACCCGACTCCGTTCGGTACTGTACTGCTGGTGCTGTCAATGATTGTCTACGGCTGCGCATTCGACTTCTTCAACATCTCTGGTTCGGTGTTTGTGGAAAAAGAAGTTAGCCCGGCAATTCGCGCCAGTGCGCAGGGGATGTTCCTGATGATGACCAACGGCTTCGGCTGTATCCTCGGCGGTATTGTGAGCGGTAAAGTGGTTGAGATGTATACCCAAAACGGCATTACCGACTGGCAGACCGTATGGCTGATTTTCGCAGGTTACTCCGTGGTTCTGGCCTTCGCGTTCATGGCGATGTTCAAATACAAACACGTTCGTGTCCCGGCGGGCACACAGACGGTTAACCACTAATTACGCCAAGAAAAACGGGCTACCAGATGGTAGCCCGTTTTTTTGTTCTCACTTCAACACATAACCGTATAAACGTTTCATGCCGTCGGCATCGGTTTCGCTATAGACACCTTGTAGCTCCGGCGAAAACCCCGGCAACAAATTCACGCCTTCTTCCAGTGCGAGAAAATAACGCTGTACCGCGCCTCCCCATACCTCCCCCGGCACCACGCAAAGCACGCCAGGTGGATACGGCAGCGCGCCTTCCGCCGCAATCCGCCCTTCGGCATCACGAATACGCACTAACTCCACTTCACCACGAATATAGGCGCTATGCGCATCCTGGGGATTCATCACTACAGGCGGGAAACTCTGTTGGCGGAACATCGCTTTTTGCAGGTCTTTGACGTCGAAACTGACATACAGATCGTGCATCTCCTGACACAACTGGCGCAGGGTATAGTCGCGATAGCGCACCGGATATTTGTTATAAACGCTCGGCAACACCTCAGCCAGTGGCGAGTCATCCTCAATATGCTGTTCAAACTGTGCCAACATTGCGACCAGTTGTGCCAGCTTCTCGTGGCTCTCCGCCGGGGTTAATAAGAACAGAATAGAGTTGAGATCGCACTTTTCCGGCACAATGCCATTCTCACGCAGATAGTGCGCCAGAATCGTCGCAGGAATACCAAAGTCGCTATATTCACCGGTTTCGGCATCGATACCGGGCGTGGTCAGTAGCAGCTTGCACGGATCAACAAAATACTGATCTGCGGCATATCCCTCAAAGCCGTGCCAATTCGCCCCCGGTTCAAAACTGAAGAAGCGACGGTCGCTGGCCAATACTGACGTCGGATAATCCTGCCACAATTTGCCACCAACAACGGGCGGGATAAACGGGCGAAACAGCTTACAGCGTGCAAGAATCGCCTTGCGCGCTTCAATGCCCAACTCAACACACTCCGCCCACAGTCGACGACCGCTCTCCCCTTCATGGATTTTGGCGTTAACGTCCAGCGCAGCAAACAGCGGATAGAACGGACTGGTGGAGGCGTGGAGCATAAAGGCATTATTCAACCGCTTATGCGGGCAAAAGCGCGCCTGCCCGCGAATATGGTTATCTTTTTTGTGGATCTGCGAAGTCTGCGAGAATCCCGCCTGCTGTTTGTGCACCGACTGGGTAACAAAGATCCCCGGATCGTTTTCGTTAAGTTCTAACAGTAACGGCGAGCTATCTGCCATCATCGGAATAAACTGCTCGTAACCGACCCACGCGGAATCAAACAGAATGTAATCGCACAAATGCCCAATGGTCTCGATCACCTGGCGAGCGTTATAGATAGTACCGTCATAAGTTCCTAACTGAATAATTGCCAGGCGAAACGGGCGCGGTAGTTCGGCTTTTTCTGGTGCCACTTCACGAATTTGCTGGCGCAAATAGTCTTCATTAAAACAATGCGCATCAATACCGCCGATAAAACCGAACGGGTTACGCGCGGCTTCCAGATACACCGGCGTCGCCCCAGCCTGAATCAATGCACCGTGATGATTCGACTTATGATTGTTACGATCGAACAGTACCAGATCGCCACGCGTTAACAGCGCATTGGTAACCACTTTGTTTGCTGCCGAAGTGCCGTTAAGCACAAAATAGGTTTTATCAGCATGAAACACTTTGGCCGCAAACTTCTGCGCATCCTTCGCTGAGCCTTCATGAATAAGCAGATCGCCCAGTTTCACATCGGCGTTGCACATATCGGCACGAAAAACGTTCTCACCGAAGAAATTGTAAAAATGACGCCCCGCAGGATGCTTTTTAAAGAACGCGCCATGTTGATGACCCGGGCAAGCAAAAGTGCTGTTGCCCATCTCAACATATTGCGTCAGCGTGTCATAAAACGGCGGCAACACGTTCTCTTCGTACTGGCAGGCTGCAGATTCCAGCTCCAGCCACTGCTGCTCGTTGCCATTGATTACCGCCGCGACGCCCGCAGGCAATTCAACAATCTGTTCGGAATACAAAAACACCGGTAGATGAAAACCAGTGCGTTTAAGTAACGCAAGAATGCCACTGCGGCTATCCGCAGCGGTAATGACGACTGCCGCGACGTCCGTAAAATCAGTATCTTCCAGCGCCACCACGCGACGATGGGTAGAAATTCGGGAAACCAGTTCACTACTGGCGGCAATACTCATTGATTTCATAAATGTAAAACCCGTTTCGGGGAGGTAAAAATACCGGGCAAGGTGTAAAAACCTGCCGCATGAGATGTGGGTCAAACTGGTCACCAGCTCCGACCGCCAGACATCAGTAAAAGCAGAATGGCTCTGATTTTACTGTTGTCCTACAGTGAGCGTGCGTTAACTTCACCGCATGAGCAGTAATATGGAAAGGGAAGCGTTTCGCGCAAAACGGCGATAAACAAGAGAATGTAAGGAGGTGGCGTGCATCGGGCAAACTCCGTACAACAAGGAGAAAATTCGCGCAATCATGGCACCTTTCACCAGAGCGTGCAAGCCAGGACTTTGCGGTCAGACAAGCAATCGGCGGGACAAAAAGTTCATAATAAAAACATCAAACAACACAATTAACAGGAACTCTTGTGGTCATCGGCCCTTTTATCAACGCTAGTGCAGTATTACTGGGTGGCGTCCTCGGCGCACTGCTTAGTCAACGCTTACCGGAACGGATCCGTGTCTCTATGACATCCATTTTTGGTCTGGCATCGTTGGGAATTGGTATTTTACTGGTGGTGAAATGCGCCAACCTTCCGGCGATGGTTTTAGCGACGCTACTCGGTGCATTAATTGGTGAAATTTGTTTGTTGGAAAAAGGTGTTAATACCGCAGTCGCTAAAGCGCAAAATTTGTTTCGTCACTCGCGTAAAAAGCCAGCGCATGA
Organism: Escherichia sp. 20412-1; assembly: GCF_003027595.1. NCBI lineage: Bacteria > Pseudomonadati > Pseudomonadota > Gammaproteobacteria > Enterobacterales > Enterobacteriaceae > Escherichia > Escherichia sp. 20412-1. Next base: position 38,172 of record NZ_PYQM01000035.1, read on the forward strand.
ATCTTTTATTCAGAATTTTGTCGCGATTATTGTCCTGTTTTGTGCCAGCGGCACCGGGATCTTCGGCGCGATGAATGAAGGGATGACCGGCGATCCGAGCATTTTAATCGCCAAGTCATTTCTGGATTTCTTTACCGCGATGATCTTCGCCTGTTCACTTGGCATTGCGGTATCGGTGATTAGTATTCCATTGCTGATCATCCAGTTAACGCTGGCCTGGGCTGCTGCGCTGATATTACCGCTGACAACACCATCGATGATGGCGGACTTCAGCGCCGTAGGTGGTTTGCTGCTGCTAGCAACCGGCTTACGCATCTGCGGCATTAAACTATTTCCGGTGGTCAACATGCTTCCAGCACTACTTCTGGCAATGCCTCTTTCCGCCGCCTGGAGCGCCTGGTTTGTCTGATGATGCGTGTAGTAACGGCAAAGTGATGATAGATTGTGCAGTCTGCTATAAATTGAAGAAATTTAATTGACGAGACGAGGCGAATCAGGTTTAATGCGCCCCGTTGCCCGGATAGCTCAGTCGGTAGAGCAGGGGATTGAAAATCCCCGTGTCCTTGGTTCGATTCCGAGTCCGGGCACCAAATTCATATCAACGGACCTCCACGGAGGTCCGTTTTTCGTTTCAGAACGCCACGATTTAAGCGTTCTGCCTACAAATCAATTCTACCGAACTCAACCAGATTCCCCTCACATCAACCCCATTGTGTGGGTATAATTGCGGGTATACCCCAGTTCGACAGAATTTGTACCCTCTTTAACGCATTCAGAAGGCTGAACTATGGCACTGACTGACGCAAAAATCCGGGCTGCAAAGCCCACTGACAAGGCTTATAAACTCACTGACGGGGCTGGCATGTTCCTGCTGGTACATCCTAATGGTTCCCGTTACTGGCGTCTCCGTTATCGTATTCTGGGTAAGGAGAAGACTCTGGCACTTGGTGTGTATCCAGAAGTTTCTCTCTCCGAAGCTCGTACAAAACGGGATGAGGCCCGAAAACTGATTTCGGAGGGGGTTGACCCTTGCGAACAGAAAAGAGCTAAAAAAGTAGTCCCTGATTTACAGCTCTCTTTTGAACATATTGCACGACGCTGGCATGCCAGTAATAAACAATGGGCACAATCACACAGCGATAAAGTACTCAAAAGCCTCGAGACTCACGTTTTCCCCTTTATCGGCAACCGGGATATCACAACACTCAATACCCCGGATCTGCTTATCCCTGTTCGTGCTGCAGAAGCTAAACAAATTTATGAAATCGCCAGTCGTCTGCAGCAAAGAATATCTGCCGTAATGCGTTATGCCGTACAGTCTGGCATCATCAGATATAATCCTGCTCTGGATATGGCTGGCGCATTGACTACGGTAAAACGCCAGCATCGCCCCGCTCTTGATCTTTCTCGCCTGCCTGAACTTTTGTCGCGTATTGGCAGTTACAAGGGGCAACCTGTCACCCAGCTTGCCGTTATGCTGAATTTACTGGTTTTTATTCGTTCCAGTGAACTCAGATACGCCCGCTGGTCTGAAATTGATATTGACAATGCCATGTGGACTATTCCAGCCGAACGCGAACCCCTGCCAGGCGTAAAATTCTCACACCGGGGCTCCAAGATGCGAACACCACACCTTGTGCCACTCAGCAAACAGGCTGTAGCCATACTGACAGAACTACAGACATGGGCTGGTGAAAATGGTCTGATCTTTACGGGAGCACATGACCCGCGTAAACCAATCAGTGAAAATACTGTAAATAAAGCCCTGAGGGTGATGGGGTATGACACAACCCAGGATGTCTGTGGCCATGGATTCCGGGCGATGGCGTGCAGTGCATTGATTGAATCAGGTTTGTGGTCCCGCGATGCTGTGGAACGTCAGATGAGCCATCAGGAGCGTAATGGTGTACGTGCTGCGTATATCCATAAAGCAGAACATCTGGATGTGAAGTGGTCAACAAAAACTGGCCACCGAGTTAGAGTTTTTCCAGTATCGATTTTCCGATTCGTTTGGGGGTAATCCACCGTTATATTCGTGCGGTCTTAGTGCGCTGTAATATCCAACGATATA
>NZ_PYQM01000036.1:0-39440 GCF_003027595.1 Escherichia sp. 20412-1
TAACGGGATACCAGATCAAGGGCCTGTCCAATGTGCATAAAAAAATCCGGAAACGAGTGAGCGTTTCCGGATTCTTACACAGCCACTGGATCGGTCAACTGATCCTTAACTGATCGGCATTACAGCCCGAAGGCTGGCATTTTTAAATCAGATAAAGTCAGACTTATGCCTGGCCTTTGATCTCTTTACGACCGTTGTACGGTGCTTTTTCGCCCAGAGCTTCTTCAATACGAATCAGCTGGTTGTATTTAGCAACACGGTCAGAACGGCTCATAGAACCCGTTTTGATCTGGCCTGCAGCAGTACCAACAGCCAGGTCAGCGATAGTAGCGTCTTCAGTTTCACCAGAACGGTGAGAGATTACTGCAGTGTAGCCAGCGTCTTTCGCCATCTTGATTGCAGCCAGAGTTTCGGTCAGAGAACCGATCTGGTTGAATTTGATCAGGATGGAGTTAGCGATGCCTTTTTCGATACCTTCTTTCAGGATCTTGGTGTTGGTTACGAACAGGTCGTCACCAACCAACTGGATTTTGTCGCCCAGAACTTTGGTCTGGTATGCGAAACCGTCCCAGTCAGACTCGTCCAGACCATCTTCGATGGAAACGATCGGGTACTGTTTGGTCAGTTCTTCCAGGAAGTGAGTGAATTCTTCAGAGGTGAAAGCTTTGTTGCCTTCGCCAGCCAGAACGTATTTACCGTCTTTGTAGAATTCAGAAGCTGCGCAGTCCATCGCCAGAGTGATGTCTTTGCCCAGTTCATAGCCAGCAGCTTTAACAGCTTCAGCGATAACAGCCAGAGCTTCAGCGTTGGAACCCAGGTTCGGCGCATAGCCACCTTCGTCACCAACAGCAGTGTTCATACCTTTCGCTTTCAGAACTTTTGCCAGGTGATGGAAAACTTCAGAACCCATGCGGATGGCTTCTTTCACAGTTTTCGCGCCAACCGGCTGAATCATGAATTCCTGAATATCAACGTTGTTGTCAGCGTGCTCACCACCGTTGATGATGTTCATCATCGGAACCGGCATGGAGTATTTGCCCGGAGTACCGTTCAGTTCAGCGATGTGCTCGTACAGCGGCATACCTTTAGCAGCCGCGGCAGCTTTGGCGTTAGCCAGAGATACAGCCAGGATTGCGTTTGCGCCGAATTTGGATTTATTTTCAGTGCCGTCCAGGTCGATCATGATCTTGTCAATGCCAGCCTGATCTTTGGCATCTTTGCCAATCAGCGCCTGAGCGATCGGGCCGTTAACCGCAGCAACAGCTTTGGTTACGCCTTTGCCCAGGAAACGGGATTTGTCACCATCGCGCAGTTCCAGTGCTTCACGGGAACCAGTAGAAGCACCTGACGGAGCAGCCGCCATACCGACGAAACCACCCTCCAGGTGTACTTCGGCTTCAACAGTCGGGTTACCACGGGAGTCGATGATTTCACGACCGATGATTTTTACGATTTTGGACATTAGGGTTTCCTCAAGTCACTAGTTAAACTAAAACTCCAGACAAACAACGCGTACCCTGGGTACGCGTTGCCGTTCTAACTTTTTTACTTACTTCGCCTGACGTTTCTGGAACTCGCTGGCGGCTTTTACAAAGCCAGCAAACAGCGGGTGGCCATCACGTGGAGTAGAAGTAAACTCCGGATGGAACTGACAAGCCACGAACCACGGGTGATTCGGAACTTCGATGATCTCGACCAACTGATCATCCCCGGAACGGCCCGCAACGCGCAGACCTGCATCTTCAATCTGTTTCAACAGCATGTTGTTGACTTCGTAACGGTGACGATGACGTTCAACAATTGTCGGCGCATTGTACAGTTGGCGAACCAGGCTATCGTCAACCAACTGGCACTGCTGCGCGCCAAGACGCATGGTGCCACCGAGATCGCTATTCTCGCTACGAACTTCAACGTTGCCGTTTTCATCACGCCACTCGGTAATCAGCGCCACAACCGGGTACTTACAGTCTGGCACAAATTCCGTAGAGTTGGCGTTCTCCATGTTGGCAACATGGCGAGCGTAATCAATTAACGCCACCTGCATACCCAGGCAAATACCCAGATAAGGAATATTGTTCTCACGCGCAAAGCGCGCGGTAGTAATCATGCCCTCTACGCCACGGTAACCGAAACCGCCAGGTACGAGGATCGCATCCAGACCTTTAAGGATTTCAACACCGCGTGTTTCAACATCTTGTGAATCGATCAGTTTGATGTTGACGCTAACACGATTTTTCAGCCCGCCGTGTTTCAGTGCTTCAATCACGGATTTATAAGCGTCCGGCAGTTCAATGTACTTGCCGACCATACCGATAGTGACTTCACTTACCGGATTCGCTTCTTCAAAGATAACCTGTTCCCATTCGGACAGATTAGCTTCCGGGCAGTTCAAGCTGAATCGTTTACAAATATAATCGTCCAGCCCCTGAGATTTCAACAGGCCTGGAATTTTATAGATAGAATCGACGTCTTTCAGAGAAATAACCGCTTTTTCCGGAACATTACAGAACAATGCAATCTTCGCACGTTCGTTCGCCGGAACGGCGCGATCTGAACGACAAATCAGGATATCAGGCTGGATGCCGATAGAAAGCAGCTCTTTTACAGAGTGCTGAGTCGGCTTGGTTTTGACTTCACCAGACGCAGCCATGTACGGCACCAGGGTCAGGTGCATGAACAGCGCGTGTTCACGACCAATATCAACAGCCAACTGGCGAATCGCTTCAAGGAACGGCAGGGATTCGATGTCACCGACAGTACCGCCGATTTCGACCAGAACCACGTCGTGGCCTTCACCGCCGGCAAGAACGCGTTCTTTAATAGCGTTAGTAATGTGCGGGATAACCTGTACGGTTGCGCCCAGATAGTCGCCACGGCGTTCTTTACGCAGAACGTCAGAATAGATACGACCCGTGGTGAAGTTGTTGCGGCGGCTCATTTTGGTGCGAATGAAACGCTCGTAGTGCCCCAGGTCCAGGTCGGTTTCAGCGCCGTCTTCAGTAACGAACACTTCCCCGTGTTGGATTGGGCTCATAGTACCTGGATCGACGTTGATGTACGGATCCAGTTTCATGATGGTCACATTGAGGCCACGGGCTTCAAGAATGGCTGCGAGGGAGGCTGCGGCAATGCCTTTACCCAGAGAGGATACGACCCCGCCGGTCACAAAAATATAGTTCGTTGTCATGCTGAACCTGAGAAGTTAGGTTGAAAAGACGATGGAATAACCAGGACGGGAAAGCAGTATACCCGAACATGACCTGTGCCACAAACTTTCATTATCCCTCCTCTTCGCCAGCGCACAATTGAAATCAGGAGTGAGAAAATAGCCCCTTTGGGGTAAATGTTTTTGACGCAAATCAAGCGCTTGTCATTTAAAAAATGACACAAATCGCGCTTGACCGTGTAATTTCCTTAGAGATCAATTTCCTGCCGTTTTACCTGCTGCCAGACTTCTTCCATTGTTTCGAGGTCAACACCTGTCATTTCCAGTCCACGCGCGGCAACAATCCGCTCCACTTCGCGAAAACGACGCTCAAATTTTTCGTTAGCTTTTTGTAGCGCAATCTCTGCTTTCGTCCCTAAATGGCGGGCCAGATTGACCGTCGCAAACAGCAGGTCGCCCATTTCCTCCTCCAGTTTAGCCTGGTCCACTACAGCCTGCTGCGCCTCGTACATGACCTCGTCAATCTCTTCGTAAACTTTATCGACCACCGGGCCAAGCGTCGTCCAGTCGAAGCCAACGTTGGCGCAGCGTTTCTGGATTTTTTGCGCACGCATTAAGGCCGGTAAACTGCGAGGAATATCGTCCAGCGCTGAATGTTGCGCCTTCTGCGCGCGCTCTTCGGTTTTGATCTGCTCCCAACGGGCAAGAACTTCACTGCTGTTATCGGCAGAACTGTCAGCAAAAACATGCGGATGGCGGCGCTCTAACTTATCGCTGATCGCCGCGCAAATATCATTAAAGTCAAAGCGCCCTTCTTCCTGGGCCATTTGCGCGTAAAACACCACCTGGAACAGCAAATCGCCCAGTTCACCGCGCAGATCGTCAAAGTCTTCGCGGGCAATGGCATCCAGCACTTCATAAGTTTCTTCAAGGGTATAAGGTGCAATAGAAGCGAATGTCTGCTCTTTGTCCCACGGACAGCCGTTTTCCGGGTCACGAAGACGCTGCATGATAGTGAGCAAACGGTCGATTTGATTCATTGGAATGTCCTGAAAATTGCGGGTCTGTCAGGTGTAACACCTTCGAGTAAAGGATATCGTCGGATACGGCTGACGCCATATCCGGCTATGTAAGATTAATTCCCGTGCAGTCGTCTTGCATCGATAACATCTGGCACCTGATTGAGTTTACCCAGCACGCGCCCCAGCACTTGCAGGTTATAAATCTCAATGGTCATATCGATGGTCGCCAGTTGCTGTTTCGTGTCGCTGCGGCTGGCAACGCCAAGCACATTCACCTTCTCATTGGCGAGAATAGTGGTGATATCACGCAACAATCCACTACGATCATTGGCCTGCACGCGAACCACCAGCGAGTAACCAGCGGAGTAGCTCTCGCCCCATACCGCGTCAACAATTCGTTCCGGCGCATGGGAGCGCAGTTCCGCCAGTTGTTCGCAATCGGCGCGGTGTACGGAGATCCCGCGGCCCTGGGTAATGAAACCGACAATCTCATCGCCAGGAATCGGCTGGCAGCAACGCGCGATGTGGTGCATCAGGTTGCCCACGCCTTCTACCACTACACGACCGTTATCTTTACTGCGGTTTTGTGGTGTATAGCTTTTTTGCTGAAGCTGTTTCAGTGCGGCGGCGTCCTGCTCTTCGGCGCTCGGCTTATTAAATTGCGATTGCAGGAAGTTGACCATCTGATTGAGACGGATATCCCCGCCACCAATCGCCGCCAACAACTCGTCGACGTCATTGAAGTTGTAACGCGGCAGCAGATATTTTTCTGCTTCCTTCAGACTGATCCCCAAATGTTCCAGTTCGTCGTCAAGGATTTGCCGTCCTGCCAGAATATTTTTGTCACGATCCTGTTTACGGAACCAGGCGTGAATTTTCGAACGCCCGCGGCTGGTTGTAACATAACCCAGGTTTGGGTTTAACCAGTCACGGCTGGGATTCGGCTGTTTCTGGGTGATAATTTCAATCTGGTCACCCATCTGCAACTGGTAGGTGAATGGCACAATGCGCCCGCCAATTTTTGCCCCGATGCAGCGGTGCCCGACATCACTATGGATGTGGTAAGCGAAATCCAGCGGCGTTGATCCCGCAGGCAGATCAACAACATCACCTTTCGGCGTAAACACATATACCCGATCATCAAAGACCTGACTGCGTACTTCGTCGAGCATTTCGCCAGAATCAGCCATCTCTTCCTGCCACGCAATCAGTTTACGCAGCCAGGCAATCCGGTCTTCATGTCCCGAACGTGCGCCGCCAGCAGCCGCGCCTTCTTTGTATTTCCAGTGCGCAGCAACACCCAACTCTGCATCTTCATGCATCTGTTTGGTGCGGATTTGGATCTCAACGGTTTTGCCGCCCGGCCCCAACACTACGGTATGAATAGACTGATAACCGTTCGGTTTCGGGTTCGCAACGTAATCATCGAACTCATCCGGCAAGTGGCGATAGTGAGTGTGCACTATGCCCAGCGCGGCGTAACAATCCTGCAAACGTTCCGCGACGATACGCACCGCACGAACATCAAACAGCTCATCAAAGGCGAGGTTCTTTTTCTGCATTTTGCGCCAGATGCTGTAGATGTGTTTTGGGCGTCCATACACTTCAGCTTTAACGCCTTCAGCTTTCATCTCTGCACGCAGATGCCCCACAAACTCTTCAATGTAGTGTTCGCGGTCGAGGCGGCGCTCATGCAGCAGTTTTGCAATACGTTTGTACTCGGTCGGGTGGAGGTAACGGAAGCAGTAATCTTCCAGTTCCCATTTCAGTTGCCCAATCCCAAGACGGTTCGCCAGCGGCGCGTAGATATTGGTGCACTCTTTTGCCGCCAGCACGCGTTCATCTTCCGGCGCATCTTTTACCTCGCGCAGATGGGCAATTCGCTCCGCCAGTTTGATGACCACGCAACGGAAGTCATCGACCATCGCCAGCAACATCCGGCGAACGTTATCGACCTGTTCGGAGGAAACAGAATCGGTGTGCGTTGCTTTCAGTTGGCGGATTGCCGCCATATCGCGCACACCGTGAATAAGATTAACGACCGACTTACCGACACTCTCGCGCAGTACGTCTTCGCTGACGACGTTTGCATCGGCCAGAGGGAACAGCAGCGCAGCCCGCAGCGTGTCAATGTCCATACTTAATGTCGAGAGGATCTCCACCATCTCGACACCACGCCACAACAGCAAACTGGCATCCGGATGCCCCTGCGTCTGCTGCAGACAATACGCCCAGGTTTCGGCTAAGCACTCACACGACTTCTGGCTGGCAATGCCCAGACTTGCGATCCATTTTTCCGGATCAAATTCACCAGCCTTATTGATATGTGCACTTCTTACCGCAACCATCGTCCTCTCCTTTAGGGACCTGACCTGCTGAAATCAGCAAATCGTAACTATTTAACGCGCGAGAAAAGTACCATCGATTCCAGATGCCCCGTGTGTGGGAACATATCCAGCATCGCCAACCGCGCAATGGTATATCCTGCTTTTAATAACGCCTCGCTATCCCGAGCCAGCGTCGCAGGGTTACAGGATACATAAACTATACGAATAGGTTCCAGTTTTATAATTTGTTGCATAACGCCTGCTGCACCAGCACGCGCCGGGTCCAGCAACACTTTATCAAAGCCGTTTTTTGCCCACGGCTGCTTTGTGACATCATCTTCAAGATTTTCGTGATAAAACGTCACATTATGTAAGCGATTAAGACTCGCGTTCTGCTGGCCTTTTTCCACCAGCGCCGGAACCCCTTCCACACCAACAACACTTGCCGCACGGGTCGCTAACGGCAGCGTAAAATTGCCCATACCACAGAACAGATCCAGCACACGATCATCAGGCTGAACATCCAGCCACTCCAGCGCTCGCGCCACCATTTTCTGGTTCACACCCGCATTGATCTGAATAAAATCACGCGGACTAAAGGTTAAGCGCAACCCGTTTGAGTCATACCAGGGCATCTCGCCAGAGACGGTTTCGAGTATCTCACTATCGGGGGCGAGATACAGATCCAGGCCTTCAGAATGCGAAAAGCGTTCCAGTTTTTCGCGATCTGCCAAACTTAGCGGTGCGGTATGGCGTAAAATCATCAGCAGGCCGCTGGTTGCCTGCACCAGTTCAACATGACCAAGATGGCGCATAGCTTGTAAGCTGTCCAGGCATGCCCTGACTTTGGGCAACAACGCTTCAAGTTGGGGCACTAAAATAGGGCATTGTTTAACGTCGACAATGTCACTGGAACCCGCTTTGCGAAATCCCATCTGGAGTTGTTGTTTTTTCGGTAGATAGTTCAGACTTAAACGCGCGCGACGGCGATAACCCCAGGGGACATCGTCGATCACTTCAGAGACGTCGTGTTTCATTAACCGGGCGAGTGCTGCGCTTTTGCTACGCTGCTGGAGTTCGACGCTGGCGTGTTGTTGCTGACAGCCGCCGCATACGCCAAAATGAGGGCAGCGTGGCGTTTTGCGTTCCGGGCTGTCGCTTAACCTGCGCACGACCTTAGCGCGGGCGTACTGTTTTTTATCTTCAGTAACAGTAACTTCCGCGTTTTCCGGCGGTAGTAATCCAGGAATAAATAACGCTTTGCCGTTATGTCGCGCCACGCCCTGACCAAAAGAGTCGAGGTCGTTGACTGAAACGGTTATGATCTGACGCGTCGTCGCGCGTCGTTTTGCAGAGTAGAATTGCGCCATTGGCGAGACTTTCTCAATTTAACAGTGTGACCTTAATTGTCCCATAACGGAACTCCATGACCAACTACAGCCTGCGCGCACGCATGATGATTCTGATCCTGGCACCGACCGTCCTTATTGGTTTATTGCTTAGCATCTTTTTCGTCGTGCATCGCTATAACGACTTGCAGCGTCAACTGGAAGATGCCGGTGCCAGCATTATTGAGCCGCTTGCGGTTTCAACGGAATATGGCATGAGCCTGCAAAATCGCGAATCTATTGGTCAATTGATCAGCGTTTTGCATCGTCGCCATTCCGATATTGTTCGTGCCATTTCGGTTTATGATGAAAATAACCGACTTTTTGTCACCTCCAATTTTCATCTTGATCCTTCATCAATGCAGCTCGGCAGCAACGTGCCATTTCCGCGCCAACTTACTGTCACACGTGATGGCGATATTATGATCCTGCGCACGCCGATTATTTCTGAGAGTTATTCTCCCGACGAATCACCCAGCAGCGATGCCAAAAATAGTCAAAATATGTTGGGATATATTGCTCTTGAGCTGGATCTTAAATCAGTGCGCTTGCAGCAATATAAAGAGATCTTTATTTCTAGCGTGATGATGCTGTTTTGTATTGGTATCGCGCTTATTTTTGGCTGGCGCTTAATGCGCGATGTAACCGGCCCAATTCGCAACATGGTGAATACCGTCGACCGCATCCGCCGAGGGCAACTCGACAGTCGGGTGGAAGGATTTATGCTCGGAGAGTTGGATATGCTGAAAAATGGCATCAACTCGATGGCAATGTCGCTGGCGGCTTATCACGAAGAGATGCAGCACAATATCGACCAGGCGACGTCCGATCTGCGTGAAACGCTGGAACAGATGGAAATTCAGAACGTTGAACTGGATCTGGCGAAAAAACGCGCCCAGGAAGCGGCGCGTATTAAGTCAGAGTTTCTGGCAAACATGTCGCATGAGCTGCGTACACCGTTGAATGGCGTTATTGGTTTTACCCGCCTGACGTTGAAAACAGAATTAACACCAACGCAGCGCGATCACCTCAATACTATTGAACGCTCGGCAAATAATTTGCTGGCAATTATTAATGATGTTCTCGATTTCTCAAAACTGGAAGCAGGCAAGCTGATTCTGGAAAGTATTCCATTCCCACTACGCAGCACGCTGGATGAAGTGGTAACGCTACTGGCGCATTCTTCTCACGATAAAGGACTGGAATTAACGCTCAATATTAAGAGCGACGTGCCCGATAACGTCATTGGCGACCCGCTGCGTTTACAGCAAATAATCACTAACCTGGTGGGGAATGCGATTAAATTCACCGAGAATGGCAACATCGACATTCTGGTAGAAAAACGTGCGCTGAGTAATACCAAAGTACAGATTGAAGTGCAGATCCGTGATACCGGCATTGGTATTCCTGAACGTGATCAATCGCGTTTGTTCCAGGCCTTCAGACAGGCAGATGCCAGTATTTCACGCCGTCATGGCGGCACCGGGCTGGGGCTGGTGATTACGCAAAAACTGGTCAATGAAATGGGCGGCGATATCTCGTTCCATAGCCAGCCGAATCGTGGTTCAACCTTCTGGTTCCATATTAATCTCGATCTGAACCCGAATATTATTATCGAAGGGCCATCCACTCAGTGCCTCGCGGGTAAACGCCTGGCTTATGTCGAACCGAACTCTGCAGCCGCCCAGTGCACGCTGGATATTTTAAGCGAAACACCGCTGGAAGTGGTTTATAGCCCAACGTTCTCCGCGCTGCCTCCTGCACATTACGACATGATTTTGTTAGGGATTGCGGTAACCTTCCGCGAACCGCTGACGATGCAGCATGAGCGGTTGGCGCAAGCGGTGTCAATGACCGATTTTCTGATGCTGGCACTTCCGTGCCATGCACAGGTCAATGCCGAAAAGCTCAAGCAAGATGGTATCGGCGCGTGTCTGCTGAAACCCCTGACGCCTACACGTTTGTTGCCTGTACTGACGGAATTTTGTCATCAAAAGCAAAACACACTTTTGCCTGTTACCGATGAAAGTAAGCTGGCAATGACGGTTATGGCTGTTGATGATAATCCGGCAAACCTGAAACTTATCGGCGCATTGCTGGAAGATATGGTGCAGCATGTTGAGCTGTGCGATAGCGGACATCAGGCGGTTGAACGGGCGAAACAGATGCCGTTCGATTTAATCTTAATGGATATTCAAATGCCGGATATGGACGGCATTCGGGCATGTGAACTCATTCACCAGCTCCCGCATCAGCAGCAAACACCAGTTATCGCGGTAACGGCGCACGCGATGGCCGGGCAAAAAGAGAAACTGCTTGGCGCGGGAATGAGCGATTATCTGGCGAAACCGATTGAAGAAGAGCGGTTGCATAATTTGCTGTTACGTTACAAGCCCGGCAGTGGCATTTCTTCTCGCGTCGTGACGCCAGAAGTGAACGAAATTGTGGTGAATCAGAATGCGACTCTCGACTGGCAACTGGCACTGCGCCAGGCTGCAGGAAAAAACGATCTGGCGCGCGATATGCTGCAAATGTTGCTCGATTTCCTGCCAGAAGTTCGCAACAAAGTTGAAGAACAATTGGTTGGAGAAAACCCGGAAGGCCTGGTTGATTTGATCCATAAACTGCATGGCAGTTGCGGTTATAGCGGCGTACCGCGAATGAAGAATCTCTGCCAACTAATCGAACAACAGCTACGCAACGGTACTAAAGAAGAAGATTTGGAGCCGGAGCTACTGGAACTGTTGGACGAGATGGATAATGTGGCGCGCGAAGCCAGTAAAATTCTCGGTTAATAAACCTCTTGTCGAGTAAAAACCGGCTTCTTTATGAAGCCGGTTTCAGATTGGTGGCAAGTACCTGTGTTTATGCCGAATGCGGCGAGAACGCCTTGCCATGTCTACAACATCATATGAAGTGGTTCACTTGACTCCAGGCAAACGCTAGTAAAAATGCCCCTTAAGAAGGCACATTTACTGGCATTTGCCTGAAAAAATTCGATTCAGCATCGCTAAAACAATATTTTGCCGACCATTAGGTATATCAGCAAAAATAGCGAGGACTCAGGACAACAGCGTGCCCCAATGTTCAACCCACGGGTTTGATTCCGTTTCTGGTTCCGGGGTCTCGCTGGCATCAATCAGCAGCATTTCCCCTACCCGCTGCGCGCTTTGTTCCTGCAACAAAGCATCGAACTGTTTGCCACCATTGCAGAAATTCACATAACTGCTGTCGCCAAGGGCAATCACGCCATAACGCAGGTTCGGCTGGAAACCGAGGTTATCCTTTATTCCCAGAAAGAGCGGCACAATGCTGTCAGGAAGGTCGCCCTGCCCGGTGGTCGAGGTGACTACCAGTACGTACTTGTCCTGATAGGGTAGCCAGTCACTTAACTCTGGATCTTCAAATACCGTTGCTTTGTGTCCTTGCCCGGACAAAATGGCTTCCGCTTCTTCTGCAACTAACAATGCGTTGCCGTACATGGTGCCAACAAAAATACCAATTTCCGCCATACCGTTTTCTCCCTGGATTAGGAACTCATCTCACCATCCTGACCGGATGCCGCGCTGAACTCAACCCTTTCATTTTCAGGAAGTAGACCGCGCCAACCAAACTGTGATAACGCCTGCATCCAGGTGTCGTCCAGCCCCGCGTAAATAGTGAGCGGCTCACCAGTAAAAGGATGCGTCAATGACAACTGGCTGGCATGTAGCATTAACCTCTGCAGGCCGAAATGTTCAGCCCCGCTGCGGTTCTGGCGCAAATCGCCGTGTTTGCTGTCCCCAATGATGGGATGACGCAAATGGGCCAGATGGCGGCGTAGTTGGTGTTTACGTCCAGTTTTCGGCTCCAGTTCCACCAGGCCATAGCGCGTGGTCGGGTAACGTCCAGTCGCCACAGGCATTTCCACCGTCGCCAGACCGCGATAATGCGTTACCGCTGGCTGTGGATCTTTATCTTCGCGGGCATATTTATCAGCGATTTTGTCCAGTTCTTCTACCAGCGGATAATCCAGCTCCGCCTCATCCATCAGCCAGCCACGCACAATCGCATGGTAACGTTTCTGGATTTGGTGCTGTTCAAACTGTTGCGCCAACAGTCGCCCTGCCTCACTGGATAACCCCATCAGCAATACGCCAGAAGTCGGGCGATCCAGACGATGCGCGGTAAAAACATGCTGACCAATCTGGTCACGCACAGTTTGCATCACCACAACTTTCTCGTCGCGATCCAGCCAGCTACGGTGGACCAGCCAGCCGGACGGTTTATTTACCGCCACCAACCATTCATCCTGGTAGAGTATTTCCAACATCAGTTAGCATCATCCGCAAAAAGGGCATCCAGCTTTTCCAGCTCCGCCAGAATAAGCGCTCGTTGCGGGTGATCCGTCGCCAGCGCCATTTCATAGTACGGCGCCACAGCAAATGCCCCTGGTAATGGCTGATTGTTATCTAATAAATCGTGCATCCGCGGGATAAGCACCCACTGCAACCACTCCAACGGTTCCATGGTGTCCATAAAAAACGGTTGGGTACTGTTGAATAGATGCGGCTGGGGTTCATCATTGCGCCAGTGCTGATGTTCACGCAGCAGCGCTTCAAGCGCCTGCAACTGGAAACGAACGCGGTCATGAGTAGTCATAAAGCAGCCTCAAGTAAAAAACTGCCGCGAAGAATAGCAGGAATAAAAAAAGGGAGCACTGTATTCACAGTGCTCCCGATTCGTTTCGCAGCATTCCAGCTACTTTTGTTGCTCCCTGCTCATCCTTGACAACTTTTCCTTTAGCCTTACGGCCAATCGTTCATCCTGAACTATTGCTCCCTGCTCACACCACCCCGATGTGATACTTCATCCTGAAGTGTCCCTGGCCTTCCTGACCCACCGAATCATCCTGACCGGTTCTCATTCTCCATCCTGGAGGTGTCCTTTAACGCGTCCTGCGTTATCCTCTTCGCTTCATCCGGAAGCCTTTCCCTGAAACACCATCCTGGCGTGTCCTTCAGAAGTGTCATCATCCTGATGTTCACTTCATTGTCTGACTCCCTGTCGACGAAGATAGAATCGTCTTTTTCACTGCGTCTTACAAGGAGCTTACAGACAATGCCTTAAGGATAATTTCATATGAAAGTCGAAAAAACAACAATAAGCAATTGATTTCAAATCAAAATATCAAATCTCATCTTATTAAGTATTCGCTTATTTCCTGGCGATCTCCTACAGGGTCTGTAAGAGATCTCTCACAACAAGACGGGGTATTTGGATTACAGAAGAGGCTTAAGTTGGTTGAGGAATTCCGCAAGATTTGAGGCTAAATGCGCCCGTTTACGCGTTCCCAGTGTCTCTTTGCATACTTCGCCTGAGAGATTACACACCGAGATTACCTCCAGCTCTTCTTCCAGCGTCGCGATAAATAGCGTAGGCGGCAGTTTTAGACGTTTCTGAGTAACCAAATGGCCAATCAGATTTTCCTGCACTCGACGGAAGTCATCTTCGCTCCAGGTTTGCAGTAATGTCAGTTTGATATCACCAAACTGCGCATGCATATCCCCGGCAAACTGGGTCGTATAGAAGGTATGAATTGTGGGTTGTATCACAATATCAAACGCCCGTTCAACCGCGTTTACATTTTGCTCACCGGTAAACGGTTGAGGTTGCCAGTATACGGCGTCTTCGGTGGTTGAAATAATGCATGGCGAAGGAACGCCATACAGCTCCTCACTTAACGGCCAGCTTTTATACTGTTCATGCCAGGCATCGCAGTAGCGCGCAGTAAAATCCTTCAGGGCTTGTGCGGTCAAATCGTCCACTAATTTCTCTCTTCACTTAAACCAGATACACTTGTTGTTTAGTTTATCTGGTTTATGACGGTGAAACATGTCTTCTTATGCAAACCATCAGGCACTTGCAGGCCTGACTCTCGGAAAATCAACCGATTACAGGGATACCTATGACGCCAGCCTGCTGCAAGGCGTTCCGCGTAGTCTGAATCGCGATCCACTGGGTCTGAAAGCGGATAACCTGCCTTTTCACGGCGCGGATATCTGGACGCTATATGAGCTTTCCTGGCTAAATGCGAAAGGTTTACCGCAGGTCGCTGTGGGTCATGTTGAACTTGATTACACCAGCGTGAATCTCATTGAGTCGAAGAGTTTTAAGCTCTATCTCAATAGCTTTAATCAGACTCGATTTAACAATTGGGAAGAGGTGCGCCAGACGCTGGAGCGCGATTTAAGTACCTGCGCCCAGGGTAAGGTCAGCGTGGCGTTATATCGACTCGATGAACTGGAAGGCCAGCCAATGGGTCATTTCAATGGCACCTGCATTGATGAGCAGGATATCGCTATCGATAACTATGAATTCACCACTGACTACCTTGAGAATGCCGCCAGCGGTGAAAAAGTGGTGGAAGAGACGCTGGTTAGCCATCTGCTGAAATCAAACTGTCTGATCACCCATCAGCCAGACTGGGGTTCCATTCAAATTCAGTACCGTGGACACAAGATTGATCGGGAAAAACTGCTGCGTTATCTGGTTTCTTTCCGTCATCACAACGAGTTCCATGAGCAATGCGTAGAGCGTATTTTTAATGATCTGCTGCGCTTCTGCCAGCCAGAAAAATTAAGCGTTTACGCTCGTTATACCCGTCGTGGCGGTCTGGACATTAACCCCTGGCGTAGCAATAGTGACTTTGTCCCATCGACTACCCGACTGGTACGACAATAAATTTTTTTTCAGTTTTGCGTGCTGGATTCAAGCATAGAGTTGTGAAAGGCCATCAGGCAGGGCTATTGTAATCAAAGGGAATGACAATAATTGTCCCATAAGGAGTTTTTCTTGATTACACATATTAGCCCACTTGGCTCCATGGATATGTTGTCGCAGTTGGAGGTGGACATGCTTAAACGCACCGCCAGCAGCGACCTCTATCAACTGTTTCGCAACTGTTCACTTGCCGTTCTGAACTCCGGTAGCCTCACCGATAACAGCAAAGAATTGCTATCCCGTTTTGAAAATTTCGACATTAACGTGTTGCGCCGTGAACGCGGTGTTAAGCTGGAACTGATCAACCCTCCGGAAGAAGCTTTCGTCGATGGGCGCATTATCCGCGCCTTACAGGCCAACTTGTTTGCGGTTCTGCGCGACATTCTCTTCGTCTACGGGCAAATCCATAACACCGTTCGTTTTCCCAATCTGAATCTCGACAACTCTGTCCACATTACTAATCTGGTCTTTTCTATATTGCGCAACGCGCGCGCGCTGCATGTAGGCGAAGCACCGAATATGGTGGTGTGCTGGGGTGGTCACTCCATCAATGAAAACGAATATCTGTATGCACGGCGCGTTGGTAATCAACTGGGGCTTCGCGAGCTGAATATCTGCACCGGCTGCGGTCCAGGAGCGATGGAAGCGCCGATGAAAGGTGCAGCAGTAGGTCACGCACAGCAGCGTTACAAAGACAGTCGTTTTATTGGTATGACAGAACCGTCGATTATCGCCGCTGAACCGCCTAACCCACTGGTCAACGAACTGATCATCATGCCGGATATCGAAAAACGTCTTGAAGCGTTTGTGCGTATCGCTCACGGCATCATTATTTTCCCGGGTGGTGTGGGTACGGCAGAAGAGTTGCTGTACTTGCTGGGAATTTTAATGAATCCGGCCAACAAAGATCAGGTTTTACCGTTGATCCTCACCGGGCCGAAAGAAAGCGCCGACTACTTCCGCGTACTGGACGAATTTGTCGTACATACGCTGGGAGAAAACGCGCGCCGCCATTATCGCATCATTATTGATGACGCTGCCGAAGTAGCACGTCAGATGAAAAAAGCGATGCCGCTGGTGAAAGAAAACCGTCGCGATACCGGCGATGCGTACAGCTTTAACTGGTCAATGCGCATTGCGCCAGATCTGCAAATGCCGTTTGAGCCGTCTCACGAGAACATGGCCAATCTGAAGCTTTACCCGGATCAACCCGTTGAAGTGCTGGCCGCCGATCTGCGTCGAGCATTCTCCGGTATTGTTGCGGGTAACGTGAAAGAAGTCGGTATTCGCGCCATTGAAGAGTTTGGCCCTTACAAAATCAACGGCGATAAAGAGATTATGCGTCGTATGGACGACCTGCTTCAGGGGTTTGTCGCCCAGCATCGTATGAAGTTGCCTGGCTCTGCCTATATCCCTTGCTACGAAATCTGCACTTAATCTCCCTTCTCCCGGTAACGATCGTTGCCGGGTTTTGTTCTCCCTGGTCACTCACTAAGCAATCTATTTCATTTTCCATCTGAATATTTCAGCACGTCATCATGCAATTAATATCACCAACATCAATATGTCATACAATTTATATTGTAACGCAAACGTTTACCTGCTTTTATAAACCGCATTTTATCGCTGATAAAAATAAAATCTCATCATGATTAACTAAAAGTATTGATTTTTTCAGTTCAACCTACATATATTGCGCGCCCCGGAAGAAAACAGATGTCGTTTAGTGGGCAAATATCGCCCTTAAATTCTCTTTTACTTTTGATTTACAGAGTAAAGCGTTGGGATTATCTATCTTCCAAGTAGATTATTGTATTTGAGATCAAGATCACTGATAGAGACATAAGTTGTGTGTATCTTTCCGCCCTCAAATTATTACGGCGGAAAATGATTGAGCCATCGCCGATAGACAGATTTCATTTTTACGGCCAGGCACCTTCCCGGGCTGAACTGGCTAAAAGCTGAATTATTTGCATTCCTCCAGGAGAAATAGATGGAAACAACTCAAACCAGCACGATTGCGTCGAAAGACTCTCGCAGTGCCTGGCGCAAGACAGACACCATGTGGATGCTGGGCCTTTATGGTACAGCAATCGGCGCGGGTGTACTGTTCCTGCCAATCAACGCCGGTGTTGGCGGTATGATCCCGCTGATCATCATGGCCATCCTTGCGTTTCCGATGACGTTTTTTGCTCACCGCGGCCTGACTCGCTTCGTACTGTCTGGTAAAAATCCGGGCGAAGACATCACCGAGGTAGTAGAAGAACACTTCGGTGTTGGCGCAGGTAAACTGATTACCCTGCTGTACTTCTTTGCTATTTACCCGATCCTGCTGGTGTACAGCGTGGCAATCACTAACACGGTAGAAAGCTTCATGGCCCACCAACTGGGCATGACACCGCCGCCGCGTGCGATTCTGTCCCTGATCCTGATCGTGGGTATGATGACCATCGTTCGCTTCGGTGAGCAGATGATCGTTAAAGCAATGAGCATCCTGGTATTCCCGTTCGTTGCAGTTCTGATGCTGCTGGCTCTGTACCTGATCCCACAGTGGAACGGCGCGGCGCTGGAAACTCTGTCTCTGGATACTGCAGCTTCTACCGGTAACGGTCTGTGGATGACTCTGTGGCTGGCGATTCCGGTCATGGTGTTCTCGTTCAACCACTCTCCGATCATCTCTTCTTTCGCCGTTGCGAAGCGTGAAGAGTACGGCGATATGGCAGAACAGAAATGCTCTAAGATCCTGGCATTCGCACACATCATGATGGTGCTGACCGTTATGTTCTTCGTCTTTAGCTGCGTACTGAGCCTGTCTCCGGCAGACCTGGCTGCGGCAAAAGAACAGAACATCTCGATTCTGTCTTACCTGGCTAACCACTTTAATGCGCCGATTATCGCGTGGATGGCACCGATTATCGCGATGATTGCCATCACCAAATCCTTCCTCGGCCACTACCTGGGCGCGCGTGAAGGCTTCAACGGTATGGTGATTAAATCACTGCGTGGTAAAGGTAAGTCTATTGAAATCAACAAGCTGAACCGTATCACTGCGCTGTTCATGCTGGTAACAACCTGGATTGTTGCCACCCTAAACCCGAGCATCCTGGGTATGATTGAAACCCTGGGCGGCCCAATCATCGCGATGATCCTGTTCCTGATGCCGATGTACGCAATCCAGAAAGTACCGGCAATGCGTAAGTACAGCGGTCACATCAGCAACGTATTCGTTGTCGTGATGGGTCTGATTGCTATCTCCGCAATCTTCTACTCTCTGTTCAGCTAAGTCCTTTCGCGCCGCTTTCGGGCGGCGCTTCCTCCGTTTTAACGCGATGTATTTCCTATGATTAGCGTATTCGATATTTTCAAAATCGGCATTGGCCCTTCCAGCTCTCATACCGTTGGACCGATGAAAGCGGGTAAACAATTTACCGACGATCTGATTGCCCGTAATCTGCTGAAAGACGTAACCCGCGTGGTGGTTGACGTCTACGGCTCACTCTCTCTGACCGGTAAAGGCCACCACACGGATATCGCCATTATTATGGGTCTGGCGGGTAATCTGCCAGATACCGTGGATATCGACTCTATCCCTGGTTTTATTCAGGATGTGAATACTCACGGTCGTCTGATGCTGGCAAACGGTCAGCACGAAGTGGAGTTCCCGGTTGATCAGTGCATGAACTTCCATGCTGACAACCTTTCTCTGCATGAGAATGGTATGCGCATCACCGCTCTGGCAGGCGACAAAGTTGTTTACAGTCAGACTTACTACTCCATCGGCGGTGGCTTTATCGTTGATGAAGAACATTTTGGTCAGCAGGATAGCGCACCGGTTGAAGTTCCCTATCCTTACAGTTCAGCAGCCGACCTGCAAAAACATTGCCAGGAAACTGGTCTGTCACTCTCTGGCCTGATGATGAAAAACGAGCTGGCGCTGCACAGCAAAGAAGAGCTGGAACAGCATCTGGCGAACGTCTGGGAAGTGATGCGCGGCGGTATTGAGCGCGGTATTTCCACCGAAGGCGTGTTGCCAGGCAAACTGCGCGTTCCACGTCGTGCGGCGGCACTGCGTCGAATGCTGGTTAGCCAGGATAAGACCACAACTGACCCAATGGCGGTTGTCGACTGGATCAACATGTTCGCACTGGCGGTAAACGAAGAAAACGCAGCAGGTGGTCGAGTGGTTACTGCGCCGACTAACGGCGCGTGCGGAATTATCCCGGCGGTGCTGGCATACTACGACAAGTTTATCCGCGAAGTGAACGCTAACTCACTGGCTCGTTATCTGCTGGTTGCCAGCGCGATTGGTTCTCTTTATAAGATGAACGCCTCGATTTCTGGTGCCGAAGTGGGTTGCCAGGGTGAAGTTGGTGTGGCGTGCTCTATGGCTGCGGCTGGCCTGGCTGAACTGTTAGGCGCAAGCCCGGCGCAGGTGTGCATCGCGGCAGAAATCGCTATGGAGCATAACCTCGGCCTGACTTGTGATCCGGTCGCCGGACAGGTACAGGTGCCGTGCATCGAGCGTAATGCTATTGCAGCAGTGAAAGCAGTGAACGCTGCACGTATGGCACTGCGCCGTACCAGCGAGCCACGCGTATGCCTCGATAAAGTTATCGAAACCATGTACGAAACAGGTAAAGACATGAATGCCAAGTACCGCGAAACATCTCGCGGCGGCCTGGCGATGAAAATCGTTGCCTGCGATTAATCTCTCTCCAGAGGCCTCGTTTTGCGAGGCCTCTTCCTGTTTTCTCATCCAGCCGTAGCCTGTTCCGGTATCGAATGTTACCCTTATCGCCTGATCTTTAAGGGGGTTATCGTGGCTGTTCATTTGCTTATCGTCGATGCACTGAATCTTATCCGTCGCATTCATGCCGTTCAGGGTTCGCCCTGCGTGGAGACCTGCCAGCACGCGCTCGATCAGCTCATTATGCACAGCCAGCCAACCCACGCGGTCGCCGTTTTTGATGATGAAAACCGCAGTAGCGGCTGGCGTCATCAACGTTTACCGGATTACAAAGCGGGTCGCCCACCAATGCCGGAAGAGTTGCACAACGAAATGCCTGCATTACGCGCCGCCTTTGAGCAACGCGGCGTCCCGTGCTGGTCAGCCAGCGGCAACGAAGCCGATGACTTAGCCGCTACGCTGGCGGTCAAAGTGACGCAGGCCGGGCATCAGGCAACCATTGTTTCGACAGATAAAGGCTACTGCCAGCTACTTTCGCCAACGTTGCGCATTCGCGATTACTTCCAGAAACGCTGGCTGGATGCGCCGTTTATCGATAAAGAATTTGGCGTTCAACCGCAACAGTTGCCCGATTACTGGGGGCTGGCGGGGATCAGCAGTTCAAAGGTGCCGGGTGTTGCAGGGATTGGCCCGAAAAGCGCCACGCAGTTGCTGGTCGAGTTTCAGAGTCTGGAAGGAATTTATGAGAATCTCGACACGGTTGCCGAAAAGTGGCGCAAAAAATTAGAAGTACATAAAGAGATGGCGTTTCTGTGCCGCGATATTGCCCGCTTACAAACTGATTTGCATATCGACGGCAATTTACAGCAATTACGGTTGGTACGGTAAAGAGATACCGGATGCTACCGATTAACACCCCATTGAATTTCATGACCGTGTAGGCCGGATAAGACGCGCCAGCGTCGCATCCGGCATTATCACATCAGCGCAATTACCAGGCGGTATGGTAAAGCTCTACAATATCCTCAAGCGTTGCTTCACGCGGGTTGCCACCGGTACAAACATCGTCCAGAGCCGCCTGCGCCAGTGCCGGAATGTCTTCCTTGCGTACACCAACATCACGCAAATGTGGCGGAATACCTACATCGCGATTGAGAGCAAACACCGCGTCAACAGCAGCATTACGCGCCTCTTCCAGGCTCATGCCTTCCACTTTCACGCCCATTACGCGCGCAATATCGCGGTACTTCTCGCCGGTAAATTCGGCGTTATAGCGCATAACATGCGGTAACAGAATGGCGTTCGCAACACCGTGCGGGGTGTTATAAAACGCGCCCAGCGGGTGCGCCATACCATGCACCAGCCCCAACCCAACGTTCGAGAAGCCCATGCCCGCGACATACTGTCCGAGCGCCATCTGTTCTCCGGCATCCTTATCACCGGCAACCGATCCCCGCAGCGCACCGGCAATAATTTCAATGGCTTTAATATGCAACGCATCGGTCAGCGCCCACGCACCACGCGTAATATACCCCTCGATGGCATGAGTCAGCGCATCGACACCGGTCGCGGCTTTCAGCGCCGGTGGCATACCATCCATCATGTCAGCATCAATAAACGCCACCTGCGGGATATCATGCGGATCAACGCAAACAAACTTGCGCCGTTTTTCTTCGTCAGTGATGACATAGTTAATGGTCACTTCCGCCGCAGTGCCCGCCGTGGTGGGGATCGCCAGAATCGGTACGCTGGGTTTATTGGTCGGTGAAAGCCCTTCCAGACTACGCACATCGGCAAACTCCGGGTTGTTGCTGATGATGCCAATCGCTTTACAGGTATCCTGCGGAGAACCACCACCAATAGCGATCAGGTAATCCGCACCGCTGTTCTGGAATACACCCAGCCCTTCTTTGACTACGGTGATTGTCGGATTCGGCACTACGCCGTCGTAAATCGCCCATGCCAGCCCGGCGGCATCCATCTTATCGGTCACTTTCGCCACCACGCCGCACTGCACCAGCGTTTTATCAGTCACGATCAGCGCCTTCTGATAACCACGGCGTTTCACCTCATCGGTTAAAGCGCCAATTGCGCCCCGCCCAAACCATGCCGTTTCGTTCAGAATCATTCTGTTAGCCATCATCCTTCTCCTTGTTGCTTTACGAAATTACTCTTCAATCCGTAATCCATAGGTTTTGAATTTCTCCAGCACCACGGCAATCTCTTCATCGCTCAGTACTGGAACCGGGTCAGTAATCGCCAGGGTCGCCAGATAAAGCTGCGCCAGCACTTCAACTTCATGCGCCAGCCATAACGCTTTTTCCAGATTAGCCTCACAAGCGATAAGCCCATGATGTTGTAGCAGAATTGCTTTACGATTTTTGAGAGCCAGCGCAACATGTTCGGAAAGTTCGCGTGTCCCAAAGGTCGCATAAGGTGCGCAAGGAATGGAATTTCCGCCAGCCGCCGCGATCATGTAGTGAATGGCGGGGATCGGCCGGTTAAGAATGGAAACTGCCGTGCAATGAACGGCATGGTTGTGAACAACCGCGTTGGCATCCGGTCTGCTTTGGTAGGCCGCCATATGGAAACGCCATTCGCTGGAAGGAAGCTTTCCTTCCTCATGTTTACCGTTGCCATCAATAAAGACAATATGCGACTCCGTCAGTTTTTCATACGGAATGCCTGTAGGCGTAATCAGCATCCCATCCTGATAACGTACACTGACGTTACCCGCTGTTCCCTGATTCAGTCCCAGGCGGGTCATTTCCAGGCAAGTGTCAATAATCTGACGAGCAAGTTTATTTCGTTCCATTAGCTACCTCTCTCTGATTCAAAACAGGACAATAATGTTGTTCCTTTCACACTATTGAATTAGCCGTTTAATTACCCACCATCTTCTTCCTGATTAACCGGAAAGAAATTCACAAGCTTATATTTTGTGACCTGGCTCAACTAATCACAGTAAATAACTACGAGGTCTCTTTTTATAACCTCGTTAAAAATGACCGCTCTTAAAAATATTTATCAAAACGGTCATTTTTCTATTTCCCCTAGCCAGAAATGCCCGTTTTCGGCACAAACAATTAATACGGTCATCTGGTTTGTGTTTTTTATGATTTATTTTCTGAAACGGGCATGAAATTTCGATTATTAAAGTGATGGTAGTCACATAAAGTCACCTCCCAGCTAATAAGTGTGACCATCGTCATATTACAGAGCGTTTTTTATTTGAAAATGAATCCATGAGTTCATTTCTGACAGGCAAATATTCACTGGCATGAAGCCCGGACTCGCTGGTTTTGCACTTTTGAAAACATAACCGATTACGTGCTTAAGCTTCTGAACCTAAGAGGATGCTATGGGAAACACATCAATACAAACGCAGAGTTACCGTGCGGTAGATAAAGATGCAGGGCAAAGCAGAAGTTACATTATTCCATTCGCGCTGCTGTGCTCACTGTTTTTTCTTTGGGCGGTAGCCAATAACCTTAACGACATTTTATTGCCTCAATTTCAGCAGGCTTTTACGCTGACAAACTTCCAGGCAGGCCTGATCCAATCGGCCTTTTATTTTGGTTATTTCATTATCCCAATCCCTGCCGGGATATTGATGAAAAAACTCAGTTATAAAGCAGGGATTATTACCGGGTTGTTTTTATATGCCTTCGGCGCTGCATTATTCTGGCCCGCTGCAGAAATAATGAACTACACCTTATTTTTAGTTGGCCTATTTATTATTGCAGCCGGATTAGGCTGTCTGGAAACTGCCGCAAACCCTTTTGTTACGGTATTAGGGCCAGAAAGCAGCGGTCACTTTCGCTTAAATCTTGCGCAAACATTTAACTCGTTTGGCGCAATTATCGCGGTTGTCTTTGGGCAAAGACTTATTTTGTCTAACGTGCCACATCAATCGCAAGACGTCCTCGATAAAATGTCACCAGAGCAATTGAGTGCATATAAACACAGCCTGGTATTATCGGTACAGACACCTTATATGATCATCGTGGCTATCGTGTTACTGGTCGCCCTGCTGATCATGCTGACGAAATTCCCAGCATTGCAGAGTGATAATCACAGTGACGCCAAACAAGGATCGTTCTCCGCATCGCTTTCTCGCCTGGCGCGTATTCGCCACTGGCGCTGGGCAGTATTAGCGCAATTCTGCTACGTCGGCGCGCAAACGGCCTGCTGGAGCTATTTGATTCGCTACGCTGTAGAAGAAATTCCAGGTATGACCGCAGGCTTTGCCGCTAACTATTTAACCGGAACCATGGTGTGCTTCTTTATTGGTCGTTTCACCGGCACCTGGCTCATCAGTCGCTTTGCACCACACAAAGTCCTGGCAGCCTACGCATTAATCGCTATGGCACTGTGCCTGATCTCAGCCTTCGCTGGCGGTCATGTGGGTTTAATAGCCCTGACTTTATGCAGCGCCTTTATGTCGATTCAGTACCCAACAATCTTCTCGCTGGGTATTAAGAATCTCGGCCAGGACACCAAATACGGCTCGTCCTTCATCGTTATGACCATTATTGGCGGCGGTATTGTCACTCCAGTCATGGGTTTTGTCAGTGACGCGGCGGGCAACATCCCCACTGCCGAACTGATCCCCGCACTCTGCTTCGCGGTCATCTTTATCTTTGCCCGTTTCCGTTCTCAAACGGCAATTAACTGAACATATTTCCGAATAAAGTGAGGAATCTGTAATGAAGAAAATCAGCTTACCGAAAATTGGTATCCGCCCGGTTATTGACGGTCGTCGCATGGGTGTTCGTGAGTCGCTTGAAGAACAAACAATGAATATGGCGAAAGCCACGGCCGCACTGCTAACCGAGAAACTGCGCCATGCCTGCGGTGCTGCCGTCGAGTGCATCATTTCCGATACCTGTATCGCGGGGATGGCTGAAGCCGCCGCCTGCGAAGAAAAATTCAGCAGCCAGAATGTAGGCCTCACCATTACGGTAACGCCTTGCTGGTGCTATGGCAGTGAAACCATCGACATGGACCCTACCCGTCCGAAAGCCATTTGGGGCTTTAACGGCACTGAACGCCCGGGCGCTGTTTACCTCGCCGCAGCCCTGGCAGCTCACAGTCAGAAAGGTATCCCGGCATTCTCCATTTACGGCCATGACGTTCAGGATGCCGATGACACATCGATTCCTGCCGACGTTGAAGAAAAACTGCTGCGCTTTGCCCGTGCCGGTTTGGCAGTCGCCAGTATGAAAGGTAAAAGCTATCTGTCACTGGGCGGCGTTTCGATGGGGATCGCCGGTTCCATCGTTGACCACAACTTCTTTGAATCCTGGCTGGGAATGAAAGTCCAGGCGGTGGATATGACCGAACTGCGTCGCCGTATTGATCAGAAGATTTACGACGAAGCAGAACTGGAAATGGCGCTGGCCTGGGCTGATAAAAACTTCCGCTATGGCGAAGATGAAAATAACAAACAATATCAACGTAATGCCGAACAAAGCCGCGCAGTTCTGCGCGAAAGTTTGCTGATGGCAATGTGTATCCGCGACATGATGCAAGGCAACAGCAAACTGGCTGATATCGGTCGCGTGGAAGAATCTCTTGGCTACAACGCCATTGCGGCGGGCTTCCAGGGACAACGTCACTGGACCGATCAATATCCAAATGGCGACACCGCCGAAGCGATCCTCAACAGTTCATTTGACTGGAATGGCGTGCGCGAACCCTTTGTCGTGGCTACCGAAAACGACAGTCTTAACGGCGTGGCAATGCTAATGGGTCACCAGCTCACCGGCACCGCTCAGGTATTTGCCGATGTGCGTACCTACTGGTCACCTGAAGCAATTGAGCGCGTAACGGGGCATAAACTGGACGGGCTGGCAGAACACGGCATCATCCATTTGATCAACTCCGGTTCTGCTGCGCTGGACGGTTCCTGTAAACAACGCGACAGCGAAGGAAAACCGACGATGAAGCCGCACTGGGAAATCTCCCAGCAAGAGGCTGACGCTTGCCTCGCCGCTACCGAATGGTGCCCGGCGATCCACGAATATTTCCGTGGCGGCGGTTACTCTTCCCGCTTCCTCACTGAAGGCGGCGTCCCGTTCACCATGACTCGAGTCAACATTATTAAAGGCCTGGGACCGGTACTGCAAATCGCGGAAGGCTGGAGTGTGGAGTTGCCGAAGGATGTGCATGACATCCTCAACAAACGCACCAACTCAACCTGGCCAACCACCTGGTTTGCACCGCGCCTCACCGGCAAAGGGCCGTTTACGGATGTGTACTCGGTAATGGCGAACTGGGGCGCTAACCACGGCGTTCTGACCATCGGCCACGTCGGCGCAGACTTTATCACTCTCGCCTCAATGCTGCGGCTCCCGGTATGTATGCACAACGTTGAAGAGACAAAAGTGTATCGTCCTTCTGCCTGGGCCGCGCACGGCATGGATATTGAAGGCCAGGATTACCGCGCTTGCCAGAACTACGGTCCGTTGTACAAGCGTTAATACATTACTCCCTGATGTGATGCCCGGTCGCTCCGGCTACCGGGCCTGAACAAGCAAGAGTGGTTAGCCGGATAAGCAATGTTATCCGGCTATATTGCAGGAGCGATTATGAAACAAGAAGTTATCCTGGTACTCGACTGTGGCGCGACCAATGTCAGGGCCATCGCGGTTAATCGGCAGGGAAAAATTGTTGCCCGCGCCTCAACGCCTAATGCCAGCGATATCGCGATGGAAAACAACACCTGGCACCAGTGGTCTTTAGACGCTATTTTGCAACGCTTCGCTGATTGCTGTCGGCAAATCAACAGTGAACTGGCTGAATGCCACATCCGCGGTATCGCCGTAACGACCTTTGGTGTGGACGGCGCTCTGGTTGATAAGCAAGGAAATCTGCTTTATCCGGTCATTAGCTGGAAATGTCCGCGAACAGCAGCGGTAATGGACAATATTGAATGGTTGATCTCCGCACAGCAGTTGCAGGCCATTTCTGGTGTCGGAGCCTTTAGTTTCAACACGTTATATAAGCTGGTATGGTTGAAAGAAAACCATCCACAACTGCTGGAACGCGCGCACGCCTGGCTCTTTATTTCGTCGCTGATTAACCACCGTTTAACCGGCGAATTCACTACTGATATCACCATGGCCGGAACCAGCCAGATGCTGGATATCCAGCAACGCGATTTCAGTCCGCAAATTTTACAAGCCACCGGTATTCCACGCCGCCTTTTCCCCCGTCTGGTGGAGGCCGGTGAACAGATTGGCACACTACAGAACAGCGCCGCAGCAATGCTCGGCTTACCCGTTGGCATACCGGTGATCTCCGCGGGTCACGATACTCAGTTCGCCCTTTTTGGCGCGGGTGCCGAACAAAATGAACCCGTGCTCTCTTCCGGTACATGGGAAATTTTAATGGTTCGCAGCGCGCAGGTTGATACTTCACTGCTTAGTCAGTACGCCGGTTCTACCTGTGAACTGGACAGCCAGGCAGGTTTGTATAACCCGGGTATGCAATGGCTGGCATCCGGTGTGCTGGAATGGGTGAGAAAACTGTTATGGACTACTGAAACTCCGTGGCAAATGCTGATTGAAGAAGCTCGTCTGATCCCACCGGGCGCGGACGGCGTGAAAATGCAGTGTGATTTATTGTCATGTCAGGACGCAGGCTGGCAAGGAGTGACGCTCAATACCACGCGGGGGCATTTCTATCGCGCGGCACTGGAAGGATTAACCGCGCAGTTACAGCGCAATCTACAGATGCTGGAAAAAATCGGCCACTTTAAAGCCTCTGAATTGTTGTTAGTCGGTGGCGGAAGTCGCAACACATTGTGGAATCAGATTAAAGCCAATGTGCTTGATATTCCGGTAAAAGTTCTCGACGATGCCGAAACGACCGTCGCAGGAGCTGCGCTGTTTGGCTGGTATGGCGTAGGGGAATTTAACAGCCCGGAAGAAGCCCGCGCGCAAATCCATTATCAGTACCGTTATTTCTACCCACAAACTGAACCCGAATTTACAGAGGAAGTGTGAAATGCTGAAAACAATTTCGCCGTTAATTTCTCCCGAACTATTGAAAGTGCTGGCAGAGATGGGGCATGGAGATGAAATTATTTTTTCCGATGCTCACTTTCCCGCCCATGCGATGGGACCACAGGTGATCCGCGCTGATGGCCTGTTAGTGAGCGACTTGCTCCAGGCAATTATCCCGTTATTTGAACTGGACAGCTATGCGCCGCCGCTGGTGATGATGGCGGCAGTAGAAGGTGACACCCTCGATCCTGAAGTGGAACAACGCTATCGTGATGCGCTTTCACTACAGACCCCGTGCCCTGAAATCACCCGCATCGACCGTTTTGCGTTTTATGAACGGGCACAAAAAGCCTTTGCGATCGTTATCACAGGCGAACGAGCGAAGTACGGGAATATTCTTTTAAAAAAAGGGGTAACACCGTAATCTCATACCGGTACGCCCGCATGACGCGGGCGGTTATCGAATGATGGGGTGAAAAATATGAAAGCGGCACGCCAGCAAGCGATAGTCGACCTGCTGCTGAACCATACCAGCCTGACCACGGAAGCTCTCTCTGAACAGCTAAAGGTCAGTAAAGAAACCATTCGTCGCGATCTCAATGAATTACAGACGCAGGGTAAAATTCTGCGCAATCATGGGCGCGCTAAATATATCCACCGTCAAAATCAAGACAGCGGCGATCCCTTTCATATCCGGCTGAAAAGCCATTATGCGCATAAAGCAGATATTGCCCGCGAAGCGCTCGCGTGGATTGAAGAAGGGATGGTGATCGCCTTAGACGCCAGTTCAACTTGCTGGTATCTGGCACGCCAGTTGCCTGACATCGACATTCAGGTCTTCACCAATAGCCATCCAATTTGTCATGAACTCGGTAAGCGCGAACGCATTCAACTGATCAGTTCCGGCGGCACACTTGAGCGCAAATATGGTTGTTACGTCAATCCCTCGCTGATTTCCCAGCTTAAATCGCTGGAAATCGATCTGTTTATTTTTTCTTGCGAAGGGATCGACAGCAGCGGCGCACTGTGGGACTCCAATGCGATCAACGCTGACTACAAATCGATGCTATTAAAACGTGCCGCGCAATCGTTGTTATTGATTGATAAAAGTAAATTTAATCGTTCTGGAGAAGCCCGCATCGGGCATCTGGATGAGGTCACGCACATTATTTCTGATGAGCGCCAGGTTGCGGCTTCTTTGGTGACAGCCTGATGGCAATGGTAGCAGGCCGGAGACGACGCCCCGGCCTTGCCCGTTATCGCTCGTCGCGACGACCACCTACCGCAGCCCAGATACGACGGACATGCACCGTCACTTCTTCGCGATCGTGATATAACTGCCGCGCCTGAATCTGAGCATTTATGCCATGTTCATCAAGCTGTGCCTGAATATACGCCAGATTGTGTGACACTTCTTCGTAGCGTTTTTTCATCGGCAGTTTGAGGTTGAAGATTGTTTCACGGCACCAGCCATTAACCAGCCACTGCGCCATCAATGCCGCAACTTTCGCTGGTTTTTCAACCATATCGCATACCATCCATGAGATATTGCTGCGTGTCGGACGGAATTTGAAACCGTCTTCCCGCAGCCATGTCACCTGCCCGGTATCCATCAGACTTTGCGCCATCGGGCCGTTGTCGACGGAATAAACCCACATGTTGCGCTTCACCAGTTGGTAGGTCCAGCCACCCGGGCAAGCACCTAAATCCACCGCCCACATCCCGTTCGCCAGGCGTTCATCCCACTCATCCGCCGGAATAAACACATGAAATGCCTCTTCCAGTTTGAGCGTGGAACGACTCGGCGCATCTGCCGGAAACTTCAGACGCGGAATGCCCATATAGAACGGCGAATTATTGTGGCTGTAAGAGTAACCGGTATAGCAGCAACCTGGGGCAATGAAGAATACATGCACCACCGGACGCTTCGGTGTTTCATAGTTCACCAGCACGCCCGCATCGCGCAAGGCAGCCCGTAGCGGAACCGTGAATTTACGGCAGAATTTCAGTAACTCTTTGCTTTCGTTGGTGTCCGCGACTTCAACACGCAGTTCACCGCCCTTCTCCACCACGCCCTGCAACATGCCAACAATAGGCGTAATGCGGTCTTCTGGCGGCAAATGTTGGAGGAGTTCTCCTACCAAAAACCACTGGCGGGCAAAAATTAATGAACTGAACGGCAGCTCACGAATTAGCTTATCGCCATCATCCGGTTGATAACATTCATAAATGACATAACCCGCATTCTCTTTCACGCGGGCAAAACCGAAGATTTCCCGCTGACCGGCTTTATCGGTAATTTCTGCGGCGCACTCTTTTTCAAAGCCCGGACGACACAACAATACAACCTTATTCATGACTTACGCCCTTGCGCTTTAAACGGATAGCACCGACTAACATTAACGCCCAACCCGCGAGGAAGCTCACACCACCGACCGGAGTGACAAACGCCCACAAACGCAGATGAGACAGCGCCAGGCAATAAAGGCTGCCGCTGAACAGCACCGTGCCTAACGCGAGGAAAACACTACTCCAGTAAAACCAGATACTGATGCGACGCTGCATCGCCACTGCCAGCCCCAAAATCGCCAGTGTATGGAACGCCTGGTATTCAAGGCCGGTCTGGATCCAGCCCATCTCAACGGCTCCCATTGTTTTACTTAAAACATGTGCACCAAAAGCGCCCAGAGCCACAAAAATGAAACCGCTAATGGCGGCAAAAATCAGCATAAAACGGCTGGTCATGGTCGTACCCTACGTAAATTATTGTTCATAACGAAAGCGGAATTTTTCTTGTTCAGCAGCGGCTTTCGCCAGGATCCATTGGCGAAAGGCGGCTATTTTACCCAGTTCTGCCTGACTGTCATGACATACCAGATAAAAAGCATTTTTACTGACCAGAACATCATTAAACGGGCAGACAAGACGTCCAGCCTCGATTTCAGATTGCGCCATCACGTTATTTGCCAGCGCCACACCCTGCCCATGAATGGCAGCTTGTAGCACCATGGCGCTATGGCTGAATATCGGTCCTTGCTGAACGTTAATATGATTTAACCCCAACTGGCGGGTATATGTCTGCCAGTCACGACGGGACGCATCGTGTAATAACGTATGTTTAGCCAGATCTTCCGGGGTCTTCAAGGGTTTTTCACCGGTTAATAGCAAAGGCGAACATACTGGCAACAGGTATTCGGCGTAAAGCTTTTCCACCCGCAGCCCTGGCCAGTTGCCACGGCCATAAAATATAGCGACATCAACGTCGTCCGCCAGTTTATCTTCCTGACGATCGACCGCCTGGATTCGAACATCGATTCCCGGATAAGCTGAATTAAAGCTGGAAAGTCGCGGCACCAGCCAGTGGATGGCAAAACTGGGGAGTAAGCTGACCGTCAACGCACCCTTGGCGCTACGGGCCTGGAGTTTACGCGTTGCTTCAGTTAATTGCGAAAATATCTCTTTGATATCGAGGAAATAGCTTTGCCCTTCCTCGGTCAACAGAAGTGAACGATTACGACGACGGAACAGTTTTAGTCCCAAAAAGTCCTCAAGTGACTTGATTTGATGACTTACTGCGGCCTGAGTCACAAAAAGCTCTTCTGCTGCACGTGTGAAGCTTAAATGGCGTGCGGCGGCATCAAAAACTCGTAAGGCATTTAGCGGTGGTAATCGTTTTGACATGGCTTTTAAACTTTGATGTTAAATGAATTTAACAATTAGATCACAGTATGTAACCTATTAGTTTTTTTTATCTGAGCCATTATAATTTGTCCGTTGAGCTTCTACCAGCAAATACCTATAGTGGCGGCACTTCCTGAGCCGGAACGAAAAGTTTTATCGGAATGCGTGTTCTGGTGAACTTTTGGCTTACGGTTGTGATGTTGTGTTGTTGTGTTTGCAATTGGTCTGCGATTCAGACCATGGTAGCAAAGCTACCTTTTTTCACTTCCTGTACATTTACCCTGTCTGTCCATAGTGATTAATGTAGCACCGCCTAATTGCGGTGCTTTTTTTTTACCTTGCGATCGTGAATTACTGATCCAGTTCGACCATCTCTTTCACGTCAGTGCGGTTGATCTGCTGTTTGTTGCCATTAGCGTCTTTATAAGAAATCATACCGGTTTCATCATCCGTCATCGGTTTGCCATCGGCAATAATGGTGCGTCCATCGTTGGTGTGCATGACATAGTTTGAACCGGAACAGGCACTAAGGGCAAAAGTCAGCATACAGGCAGAGATAATTGCGGCAGTCTTTTTCATCTTCTTCTCCTTAAAGCGATTATTCACTCGCAATAAAAATTCATTAACAGGCTAAAATTAACGCCTAACACTATTAAGCATAAGCGACCGAGTCGCTTTCGCCTGGATATCCAGATGAATCCGAAGGTTAGGGCTATCCTTGTGTCGAAGTGAATTTTGCGCCACGATCGGTTTATCAAGCCGAGGAGTACCATGAACGTTTTTAATCCCGCGCCGTTTCGCGCGCACTTTCCCGCATTACAGGATGCGGGCGTCTATCTCGACAGCGCCGCTACTGCGCTCAAACCCGAAGCCGTTATTGAGGCAACCCGGCAGTTCTATAGCCTGAGTGCTGGAAACGTGCATCGCAGCCAGTACGCCGAAGCCCAACGGTTAACCGCACGTTATGAGGCCGCGCGGGAGAAAGTCGCCCAACTGCTGAATGCATCGGATGACAAAACTATTGTCTGGACACGTGGCACCACCGAATCTATTAACATGGTGGCGCAATGTTATGCCCGTCCACGCCTGCAACCAGGCGATGAAATTATTGTCAGTGTGGCAGAACATCACGCCAATCTTGTTCCCTGGCTGATGGTCGCCCAACAAACTGGAGCCAAAGTGGTGAAACTGCCGCTTAATGCGCAGCGGTTGCCGGATGTCGATTTATTGCCAGCGCTAATGACTCCTCGTAGCCGGATTCTGGCGCTGGGCCAGATGTCGAACGTCACCGGTGGTTGCCCGGATTTGGCGAGAGCGATTACGTTTGCCCACGCCGCCGGAATGGTGGTGATGGTTGATGGAGCTCAGGGGGCGGTGCATTTCCCTGCCGATGTTCAGCAACTGGATATCGATTTCTACGCTTTTTCAGGTCACAAACTTTATGGCCCGACAGGTATCGGCGTGCTGTATGGCAAACCAGAACTGCTGGAAGCAATGTCGCCCTGGCTGGGCGGCGGCAAAATGATCCACGAAGTCAGTTTTGACGGCTTCACCACTCAATCTGCGCCGTGGAAACTGGAAGCCGGAACGCCCAACGTCGCAGGCGTCATTGGGTTAAGCGCGGCGCTGGAATGGCTGGCAGATTATGATATCAACCAGGCAGAAAGCTGGAGTCGCAGTCTGGCGACGCTCGCAGAAGAGGCGCTGGCAAAACGTCCTGGCTTTCGTTCATTCCGCTGTCAGGACTCCAGCCTGCTGGCCTTTGATTTCGCCGGTGTTCATCATAGCGATATGGTAACGCTGCTGGCGGAGTATGGCATTGCCCTACGCGCCGGGCAGCATTGCGCTCAGCCACTGTTAGCAGAATTAGGCGTAACCGGCACTCTGCGCGCCTCTTTTGCGCCATATAATACAAAGAGTGATGTGGATGCGCTGGTGAACGCCGTTGACCGCGCACTGGAATTATTGGTGGATTAATGACGAACCCGCAATTCGCCGGACATCCGTTCGGCACAACCGTAACGGCAGAGTCGTTACACAACACTTTCGCGCCGCTGACGCAATGGGAAGATAAATATCGCCAGTTGATTATGCTGGGGAAACAGCTTCCTGCTTTGCCAGACGAGTTAAAAGCGCAGGCCAAAGAGATTGCCGGATGCGAAAACCGCGTCTGGTTGGGGTATAGCGTCGCTGAAAACGGCAAGATGCATTTCTTTGGTGATAGCGAAGGACGCATTGTGCGCGGTCTGCTGGCCGTGTTGTTGACCGCAGTGGAGGGGAAAACCGCTGCCGAGTTACAGGCACAGTCGCCGCTGGCATTGTTTGATGAGCTGGGATTGCGTGCGCAACTTAGCGCCTCACGCAGTCAAGGGCTGAATGCGTTAAGCGAGGCGATTATCGCGGCGGCGAAGCAAGCTTGATGTTGCACGTTCAAGGTCGGATAAGACGCACCAGACGTCGCCTCCGACCTAATGTTTACCCCTGACGCGCCGCTTTCGCCATCATCTTCTTCAGCGCATGAGAAACCGCAACAAAACCAAAGGTGGCGGTTACCATCGTTGCCGCGCCAAATCCTGACGCGCAATCCATCCGCTTCGGCCCTTCTGCCGTGGCTTTCATCGCACACACCGTACCGTCTGACTGCGGGTACACCAGTGCTTCGGTAGAGAAAACGCAGTCCACGCCGAGCTTACCTTTACTGTTTTTCACCACGCCAAAATCACTTTTCAGGCGCTCGCGCAGTTTCGCCGCCAGCGGATCCTGAATTGTCTTTGCCAGATCAGTAACCTGAATCTGCGTCGGATCAATCTGCCCGCCTGCGCCACCGGTCGTGACCAATGGGATTTTATTGCGACGGCAATAAGCGATCAGCGCCGCTTTAGGTCGCACGCTATCAATGGCATCAATCACATACGAATAACCGGCACTCATATATTGCGCTACGTTATCCGGCGTCACAAAATCATCCACCACCGTTACCCGGCACTCCGGGTTAATCTGGCGAATACGTTCCGCCATCACTTCAGCTTTTGCCAGCCCGACGTTATCGCGCAGCGCGTGAATTTGCCGATTAGTATTGGTGACGCACACATCATCCATATCAATAAGTGTGATTGCGCCAATCCCCGTTCGCGCCAGAGCTTCCGCCGCCCAGGAACCGACACCACCGATACCGACGACACAAATATGCGCATCAGCAAACAGTTGCAACGCTTTTTCACCATACAGACGCGCTGTGCCGCCAAAACGCTGACGCCAGGCATCACTTATTACAACAGACATAGCACCTCAGAATTAAAAAGGGTGAGGTTATCCCTCACCCTGGCTTATCCGTAAAAACGGCGTACAGAATATCACATCAGCCGCTAAAAACGTTACCTGCGCCCGGGGCCGTTTTCAGCACCCAGACACGACCATAGTGATTGTACCAACCGGCGCGGTGGCCAGCTTCAGGGCCAATCCCCTGATAGATATCGAAGTGTTGGCCTTTGATTGCGCCACCGACATCCAGAGCCACCATTAGACGCAGTTCGTACTGACCATTGAATTTGCCGTTATTATCCAGCAGCGGCACTTCTGCCAGCAAGGTAGTACCTGGTGGGATAAGCGAACGATCAGAGGCAACCGACGCACGGCCAACCAGCGGCACTGCACTTGCCCCTTTCACCGGCGCGAAAGATTGCGGTTTAAAGAAGACGAAAGATGGATTCTGTTCCAGCAGTTCGCGAACTTCGGCTTCACTGTGCGTTTCGCCCCAGTGACGAATCGCCTGCATCGACATATCTTCTTTTTTCACTTCGCCACGATCGATCAAAACCTTACCAATACTGCGATAGGCATGACCGTTCTTTCCGGCATAGCTGAAGAAGTTAAGCGGGCTGCCATCGCCAAAATCGATATATCCACTCCCCTGCACATCCATAATGAAGTTATCCATCAGAGAGTTGCTGTAAGCAAGGATATATTTATCGCTCAGTGCCCCCGCGTAGATCTCCGCACGAGACGGCAGACGACCGCGTTTTGGCGGCATACGGTAAATAGGGTACTGAAACTCGCCCTGGCGAGTATGGCGCGCCTGAATTACCGGTGTGTAGTAACCCGTAAACTGCACGTTGCCGTAGTTATCCGCCCCTTCCATCTGCCAGGCGTCAATGCCAAACTGACGCATATTGCGGGTATCACCACCTGCGCGCAGCCACTCCTGCACCGCGTTATAAACATTACTCTGGTTGCCATACAGACGCGGCGACGCGTTACGGATATGGTTAATTTGCTCGGCAAAATCACCGGCGTTAATTGGCGCGCCAACGGCATCTGGCTGGTTCACCAGAGAGAAAGGCTGGGTAAATTTCCCGTCTTTATATTGCTGTCCGCGATCGGTTGGTTTGGAGGAGCAGGCGGCAAGTATCGTTACGACTGCGCCCATAAGAAGGTACTTTACCCAACGTCCTTTCATTGTTCTCTTCTTCAGGTTAAAAAATAAGGCGCAACGAAGATAACAAACCGTTGGGTTTAATGAAATGCGTAGCCGCTCCCTGACGCAAATTTTGCACAAAAAATAGGCTTTAGTGGTTTGTTTTTGTTCAAAAACATCCCAATTCCGTGATCCGGGTAAAAAAAAGGTTGCATGAAAACGCGAGCGGAGTATAGTGCGCATCCACGGACGCGGGGTGGAGCAGCCTGGTAGCTCGTCGGGCTCATAACCCGAAGGTCGTCGGTTCAAATCCGGCCCCCGCAACCAATTAAAATTTGATGAAGTAAAAGCAGTACGGTGACGCGGGGTGGAGCAGCCTGGTAGCTCGTCGGGCTCATAACCCGAAGGTCGTCGGTTCAAATCCGGCCCCCGCAACCAATCAAAATTTGACGAAGTAAAAGCAGTACGGTGACGCGGGGTGGAGCAGCCTGGTAGCTCGTCGGGCTCATAACCCGAAGGTCGTCGGTTCAAATCCGGCCCCCGCAACCAATTATTAAGCACCCTTATGGGTGTTTTTTTATTTCTGCTCTTCCATAAAAAAAGCGCTATTCAGCGCTTTTTTACTATCCCCTTCTCGCCAGCGTCGCCCCATCAGAAAAATACGCTTTAATCCCCGCGAGGATAGACTCTGCAACTTCCTGCTGGAAAGTCGCCGTTTTCAGTTTGCGCTCTTCCTCAACGTTACTGATAAACGCCGTTTCGACGAGAATAGATGGAATATCTGGCGCTTTCAGTACAGCAAACCCGGCCTGCTCAACCTGATTCTTATGCAGCTTGTTGATTTTGCCAAGTTTATTCAGGACTGCCCTACCAAACTTCAGGCTGTCGGCAATGGTCAGCGACTGCACCATATCGAACATGGTGTGGTCGACATAGCGGTCACCGCTTTTGCTCACGCCACCAATCAAATCCGAGGCGTTCTGAGTTTGTGCCAGATATTTTGCCGCAGTACTGGTCGCGCCTTTGGTCGAAAGCGCAAACACGGAAGAACCGCTCGGCTGGCGGCTGGTAAAGGCATCTGCATGGATAGAAACAAAAAGGTCAGCACGTTGTTTCTGTGCTTTTGCTACACGCACTTGCAACGGAATGAAGATGTCTTCATTACGCGTCATGTACACCTTCATATTGCCCTCTTTCTCGATCAGAGAGCGCAGACGGCGGGCAATTTGCAATACCACATCTTTTTCACGCGTTTTGTATTTCCCCACCGCGCCGGAGTCTTCGCCGCCATGGCCCGGATCAAGCATGATGACAATAGGACGATCGCGCCCAGCCTTGCCAGGCTGTGGGCCACTCTGCGCAGGCGGCACCTGCTTTTCGAGATCGCCTTTGTTGTAATCCTCCAGCAGTGCCAGCAGTGGATCCTGCATATCCTGGGCATTGACCGGGTAGAGATCCATCACCAGACGCTCTTTAAACCCGGCAACTGGCGCGAGGGCAAACATCTGCGGTTTTACGTTTTGCTTTAACTCAAAAACCATCCGCACGGTTTGCGGATCAAATTGCCCGACGCGTGCAGACTTGATGAACGGGTCGTCAGCACGAATTTGCGCAGCCATCCCCTTAAGCACCGAGTTCAGGTTTACATCTTCGATATCCACTACCACGCGTTCAGGGTTACTCAACGCAAACTGCTTATATTTCAGTTGACGATTTGATTCTACCGTTACACGGGTATAGCTGGACGCAGGCCAGACGCGCACCGCCACGACCTGACTGACCGCAGCCAGACTCACCTGACTTACGCTCAATAGCCACATGGCACCCGCGCCTTGCAGTAAACGACGACGGCTGATTGCAGTGTTGGATCCCGACATGCCTCTCCCGAGCAAATAAATCTAAGCTGTGTAACAAGTAAACGACCAATTTGACCGGAAACTTTAGCGAAAGACGCATATTCTGTCATCTATAAAACGGTAAACATTCTTTTTATATTCACGGCATTACTGATAAAAAAAATGTTCACGCATAAAATTTGCACTTGCACACGACAAAAAAACAGAATAAAAATACATTAATTTCGAATAATCATGCAAAGAGGTGTGCCGTGGTGAAGGAACGTAAAACCGAGCTGGTCGAGGGATTCCGCCATTCGGTTCCCTATATCAACACCCACCGGGGGAAAACGTTTGTCATCATGCTCGGCGGTGAAGCCATTGAGCATGAAAATTTCTCCAGTATCGTTAATGATATCGGGTTGCTGCACAGCCTCGGCATCCGTCTGGTCGTGGTCTATGGCGCGCGTCCACAAATAGATGCGAATCTGGCAGCGCATCGCCACGAACCGCTGTATCACAAAAATATACGTGTGACCGACGGCGAAACACTGGAACTGGTAAAGCAGGCTGCGGGGACATTACAACTGGACATCACTGCACGCCTGTCGATGAGCCTTAATAACACGCCATTGCAGGGAGCGCATATCAACGTCGTCAGTGGCAATTTTATTATTGCCCAGCCGCTGGGCGTCGATGACGGCGTGGATTACTGTCATAGCGGGCGCATCCGGCGGATTGACGAAGAAGCGATTCATCGCCAACTGGACAGCGGTGCAATTGTGCTGATGGGGCCGGTGGCGGTTTCGGTCACTGGCGAGAGTTTTAACCTGACCTCGGAAGAGATTGCCACTCAACTCGCCATCAAGCTGAAAGCCGAGAAGATGATTGGTTTTTGCTCTTCACAGGGGGTCACCAATGACGACGGCGACATCGTCTCCGAGCTTTTCCCCAACGAGGCGCAATCGCGGGTAGAAGCTCAGGAAGAGAAAGGCGATTACAACTCCGGTACGGTGCGCTTTTTACGTGGTGCAGTGAAGGCTTGCCGCAGCGGTGTTCGTCGCTGTCATTTAATCAGTTATCAGGAAGATGGCGCGCTGCTACAAGAGCTGTTCTCACGTGACGGTATCGGTACGCAAATTGTGATGGAAAGCGCCGAGCAGATTCGTCGCGCAACAATCAATGATATCGGCGGTATTCTGGAGTTGATCCGCCCGCTGGAGCAGCAAGGTATTCTGGTGCGTCGTTCTCGTGAACAACTGGAGATGGAAATCGACAAATTCACCATTATTCAGCGCGATAACACAACTATTGCCTGCGCTGCGCTCTATCCGTTCCCGGAAGAGAAAATTGGCGAAATGGCCTGCGTGGCGGTACACCCGGATTACCGCAGTTCTTCCCGTGGTGAAGTCCTGCTGGAGCGTATCGCAGCCCAGGCCAGGCAAAGCGGCTTAAGCAAATTATTTGTGCTGACCACGCGCAGTATTCACTGGTTCCAGGAGCGTGGTTTTACCCCGGTGGATATTGATTCACTGCCAGAGAGCAAAAAGCAGATGTACAACTATCAGCGTAAATCCAAAGTGCTGATGGCGGATTTAGGGTAAGCGATGAAAATCGCCAGATGCGATATGCGCAATGCCCGGGTGCATAATAAACACGCTAGCATCGCATCAGGCATTGACGCTCATCGTCGGATGCGGCGTGAACGCCTTATCCGACCTACGTCAAATCGAAGACGTTGATGGCGGATTTAGGGTAAGTGGTTGAAATCGCCAGATGCGATATGCGCAATTTCCGGGGGCATGATAAACACGCTAGCATCGCATCAGGCATTGACGCTCATCGTCGGATGCGGCGTGAACGCCTTATCCGACCTACGTCAAGTCGAAGACGTTGATGGCGGATTTAGGGTAAGTGGTTGAAATCGCCAGATGCGATATGCGCAATGCCCGGGGGCATAATAAGACGCGCATGCGTCGCATCAGGCATTGACGCTCATCGTCGGATGCGGCGTGAACGCCTTATCCGACCTACGTCAAGTCGAAGACGTTGATGGCGGATTTAGGGTAAGTGGTTGAAATCGCCAGATGCGATATGCGCAATGCCCGGGGGCATAATAAGACGCGCATGCGTCGCATCAGGCATT
>NZ_PYQM01000037.1:0-38816 GCF_003027595.1 Escherichia sp. 20412-1
CCGTCTGCGTTTCTCCGGTCCTAAGACATCAATCATCTGTTCTCCAATGACTAGTCTAAAAACTAGTATTAAGACTATCACTTATTTAAGTGATATTGGTTGTCTGGAGATTCTGGGGGCTAGTCTACCTTTACTCCGGGTTCCATCAAAAAATCTATCTTATGGCTATATTTTTGAGGCCCAGGGCATCCAGGCAACTAATAGATTAGCAAAATGGGTTCATATCACATCAGAAACGCTACCGCCCTCCCGTTTTAGTCGTTTACAGGCATGAAGTTATAGTTGATACCTGCGAAGTACTACAGATAAATCACGGGTGAGGTATGTTGCTGCCAATACAGGCAAAAAAGAATGGTTATAGTAGGAAGAAGGTGGCTTTTCGGAATTCATAAAGACAACTATTTCCAGGCTCCAAAATGTGCAACTTTTACCGATTCACCAGTCATAAAGCGATGTGTTTGAAATCAGAGGGTAGATAAGTGCGCTGTTCGTGCCGGATGCGGCGTAAACGCCTTATCCGGCCTACAAATTGCTACGAATTCACTATATTGCAATGGCGCGTAGGCCTGATAAGCGAAGCGCATCAGGCACTTGCGCGGTTTACCCCAACGCCTCCACAATCACCTGTGCCGCCCGTTCTCCCGACTTGCCATCCATAAACGCATCGCAATAGTGATGACGAATCTCCGTAAGCCGCGCCTGCACCGCACCCCAGTCAAACGCTTCTGACAATAAGTAACGCAGCTCTGCCATGTCATGAGCCACCGGCAATACTTCGCGGATTCGCTGGTCTGCACTCTCCGGTGTGGAGTAGCTTTTCTCGCCGTCGAGCAGTTCCGTCATGCCCGGAAAGTCGAGCAGGATCACCCGCTTATCAACGTGGATAGCATCGAAAATAAAGCCGCTGTTATCGGTGAGCACGTAATCGGCCTTTGCCAACAGTGCCAGCGTGTGGCGGGCAGAGTTGGTGCGCTGTTTTAAATGCCTGCGCGCCAGTGCCAGCGACGCCGCTTCTTCCGGGCGCGAGCAGGTGCCGTGGTGCAGTTTGCAAATCAAATTCACATCGCCACTTAAGCGCCCTAATTTTTCAGCCCAGTGGGGCAGGGAGCTTAATGCGCCAAACGTTGGGGCGTAGAGCAGCGTAGGTTTACGAAAATCGGGTTGGATATTTTCCGGCAACGTGCGGTCGAACGTGCCGTTATGCCAGGCGTCGAAGCGCGGGTTGCCAACCACTTTTGCATTGCCGAAATGTTCCAGCGCCCGCTGGCTGTAGTGGCTGTAACACAAAATGCGCTGATAAAAAACGTTCCAGTCGGCGTGATTCCAGGTTTCTTTGGCTAAGCCGTACATAGCGCGGACGTTCACCGCTGCCAGGCCATTGAGCGCGGGCGTGTGGTAGGGGCTGACCAGGCATTTCACTCGCTGACCGTGTGCCTGCATTTCAGACAAGCGCATACCTTTAAGCTGCGGATCGTCGATGTTTTTTAGCGTCTTCAGCATTTCATCAAGAAACGGTTTAAACACGCGGTCGTTGATCACCAGCGTGCAACTCTGCCCCAGCGCCTGCAGGGCAGTGATGATTGGGCGGTAGAGCGCGTAGTGGAAGGAGGTTTCCATAAAAAAGCCAATGGTGTCGGCAATGGGTAACGCGGATGGCTTTGTGGTTACGGGTAACTTATTGAAATAGTAACTAATGTTGTCGGTCGTTTTTTGCTCGATATCACTAAAGCCCGGTCGCTGGTAACAAAGACTCGGATAACAGGCCAGCCATTTGTCGGCGCGCAGTAGCGGCTGCCAGCAGGCTTCCAGCGAGTGCTCATCGTTGCTCATCTGCTGCGCCAGTTGCGGGTAGTAGCGGCTGTTCACCAGATAAGCGCACACTTTGCGGCAGTCCCGCGCGTGTACCAGCCCCGGCAAACTTTTTAGCATCGTTCCTTGCGAAATTTCGCCACCCAGAATCATCACCTGCCAGGGAATTTTCGCCAGGCTGGCGAGCAGGGTGTTCAGCACCTGAATATGTTTCTCCTGCTTGAGAATAACCGCGTCATCTTCCAGCAGCAGATAGTTTTGCCAGCCGTGCTGTTGCGCCAGGCGCAGCGCCTGCAAGTGTGACTGGCGGCGGCCCCGTTGACCGTTTTCATCTTCACAGGCGGCAAGGCGGGTGATCTTCTCGGGTGGAATATGCAGCAGTGCCAGTTCTTCACGGATCTGCTGTAAGCGATCCGGGCGTTTATCCAGATTCAGCAGAACGATCTGATCGACAGCCTTATGGTTGATCGCCTGATGATGAGTGGCGTTATGCAGACTCAGATAAGCATTGCGCAGCAGCGGGTCGCTGACGATATCCGCAAGCGCCGCGTTTACCGGCGTGCTGGCTGCGAGAATAAAGTCTTTATCAAAGGTGTTGTGGCTGTGCGAGATACACAGAATGGTGCGCTCGCCGGGCAGTTGCAGCGGGTTTACGCTGAAGTTGTTGGTGAAACTTTTCTCTTCGCCTAAATTGCAATCATCGTTGTAACGGTGCTTTTTCAGGTAGTTACGGTGATAGCAAAAGGTGCCGTTGAGGATGTTATGTGGGCCAAAGCTGCGGCTTTTGAAAATGCGGTTGATATGGCTGTACCAGATAGGGATCTGGTCGGAGCCGGAGATGAGCGCCCGATGTTTTTGCATCATGGCGATAGTCCAGGAGATTTTATCTGCCGGGTAGTAGTCGTCATCGTCCATGCAGAGGATGTATTCGCCGTTCGCCAGTGCGTTGAGCATGTTACGTTTTTTGCCCAGCGGCAGTTTTTCCGGGTGATGGATATAGCGAATGTTGAAGGCGTCCGGCTTACCATTGGTCAGGCGGTCAATGATGTGTTGATGGCTTTGCGGGGAGTCGTCGAGGATGACCAGTTCGCGGCGGTCTGCCGGGTAATCCTGATAGCGGTACATGTAAATCAGGTACGGCAGAAATGCGCCACGGTTCCAGGTTGGCGTAACGACGCTGACAAACGGTTTTTCGCGGTGAGTGGCGAGCGTTTTGATGATGGTTTGCATGATATGTTTACAAAGTAGATAAGGCCGGGAAAAACCGGCCTGAAAGCGTTAGCAAGGTAGCAGTGAAAACGCATAAAGCAGCGGATCTGCACAACATTCAGCCTGAATTTGTTGGCGAATCAGCAGCGCATTTTCGC
This sequence comes from Escherichia sp. 20412-1, assembly GCF_003027595.1. NCBI lineage: Bacteria > Pseudomonadati > Pseudomonadota > Gammaproteobacteria > Enterobacterales > Enterobacteriaceae > Escherichia > Escherichia sp. 20412-1. The sequence goes on from NZ_PYQM01000037.1 coordinate 3,177, forward strand.
TGGCTCGCCAGCGTTCAAATACCGCGAAGAGGGCGAAAATATCCTCCTGCCGCAACGGTGAACCATCCAGCGTCCACAAACTGATTAACGTGCGGATGAGATAAAAATCGCACACCAGCGGGAAATAATCCGCCCCGTCCGCCTGGCCAATCGCATCGTGGTAAACCCGGTAGATCAGGTAATTACGCAAAATCCAGGGCGAAGCTGTGAAATATTGCTGACAGGTGGTTTGCCACTGCGTCTGTAACTGCTGTTGCAACAGAGCTTCGCTGTTGGCGTCATGCAACGTCAGCAAAGTCACCTGCAACGGCAGCGAGGCTTTGCGCGGGCTTTCCGGTAGAATCGACCAGTCAAAAGCAAAATTACCGAGCAGCGTCACCAGTTGGCGCGCGATGTGTGGCACTGATGGTAGCCGGGCAAATTGTGCCTGCAACGTACCTTTTTGCGCATGGTCGGCCAGCGCCTGCGGCAGCGTCGTCAAACGGGCAAGCGTGTCGCCGTCTCTGCCTGGCATTTTACTGGCGCGGGAGAGCAGGAGCCCGACGGCATACAGTGAAAGCTCTGGTGTTAAATCGGCCAGCGCAAGGGTGCTTAAAATTACCTGGTTTACTATCGCATCACGCGCGGATAGCTCCGCGGCACTTTCTTCCACAGAGCGGTAGGTGAGCTGTAATTCAAAGGCGCTGGAGTCGTTGAGCACCGCTTCACAACTGGCAATATCGGTTAATGCCAGACTCTGGCGAATCTCATTCTTCCAGACCTTACGGACGTATAAAGGCGAAGCGGGATGGCACGCCAAAAAATTGCGTACATACTCCGGTTCATAACATTCAATAAAACTCATAGGTGGCTTCCAGTCTTTATTACTTTGCAGGATGTGCAATAAACGTGCCGGGAATTTTTTTATTCAAAAACAGAGGATTGGGGATCTGGCGGAAAATCCGTTTCCGCAATGGGGGAAGGTATTGCCGTTATCCCTGATAGAGAAAATCCGCTTCGCTACCTAAAAAAGCCTGAATAAATTCATACTGGCGAATTAACAGCTCGCCGTTTTTATCGTTATAGCTTTTACAGCGTTCCGCCTTTTGCTCAAGGCGTTGCCACAACTGCTGTGCAGCCGCTTTTTGAACCGCCGGAAGCCAGGCAAAAACCTGCGCCAGACCGTCACTATTGACGCTGACACCCAGCAGTTGCAGCAGGCAGTGCCGCTGATGGCTATGGCTGTGTAACTGCTCATAGTGATGGGTTATCTCATCGTTTACCGCCAGCAACTCTTCGCTGGCGCGGCGAATCATGCAGATCCGCTGACGCTGAAGCAGTTCGCGCAGGCAATCATACCGCGCGTCGTCGTCGCGAATGCCCTGCAGCAGCGCTTTTACCTGTTGTAACCGGATACTCACTTCATCGGCCTCTTAGTTCTGGAAAAAACTCAGCATGTCGCTGGCTAACTGTTCGGTGTCCACTTGCAGGCTGCCGGAGGCCAGCATCGCCTGCATTTGCGCCACTTTGTCGCTGTCGATATCGCTTTCGTTCTGGTCGTTCAGAGTTTGCTGGGCAGACTGCAATCCCGCCTGGGTAATGTCGTCGGCGTTTAGCGTCGTGGTGGTGGTTGCCGTGCTTTTGCGCGACTGGCTGGAGCCTGCCGTCGTGGCTGTCGGGCGATTGCCTGGCATAGTCGGGGTGATTTTCATCGCAACCTCGTCTCGGTATTTGGGTGGGTTACTCTGGTAGAGCGGTTAACAGGCGGCAAAACTTTAATCGCCTGCGCAAATTACTCCGCGCTTACCGTCGTCACCACACCGCTTTCCGCCACCCTCGCGCTGATGACCCGCTGGCTGTTGGCATTGCGCACTTTCACCATCTCGCCTTTGCGGCCATTTTTCAGCGCCACGCCGGGCATTGAGGCGGTGATCCCCGCGCTCTGGTAAACAATCATCACCGGCTGATCGCGCTCGACCAGCACTGGAGAAACCAGCTCTTCTTTGGTGAGCGGTTTACCCGGTTGCAGCGCGTGCTTACTGCTTAAACCAATTGCGTCATTGAGCTCCATCAACACATCCCGCCGCTGGGCGCTGACGTTGTAGGGCTTCAACTCCACATCATTTGCCGTAAGCGGCGTGTCGCGGGCAATCACTGACTTTGCCATCACCACCGGCACCCGCACATCCGGGCGTACCGCCACGTTCATCTGCCAGCTTTGTGGGCAACTGACGGTGAAGTTCATCCGGTTGAGGGCGATGTCTGCAGGCGAAGTCAGTGTGACGCCAGGTGTCGTAGCACAGGGCGTGGCGGTCGCAATCTGCGAGGGAATGTAGACGTTAAAGGTGTAGCGATAGTCATGCCACTGCCGCTGTTGCGCCAGTGATTCAATCTGCTGGCTGGCGGCGTTCAGTACCTGAGCGTTGACTTGTTCCCGCGCGCTATGTTGCACGGGATGGACGGCGGCGTAGCCCGGTAAGGCCAGCGTCAGGAGAAAGAACATCTTCCGCCCGCAAAATTGAAAACTCATAAACCCTTTCTCTTCAGTCACTTAAAAAATGGCACGGCGATTGCTTAGCGTATGCGGATTGAGGCAGGAGTGACGCAAGAAATGGGGATCAGTTTTCAACAAGCATTGGGAGTGCATCCGCAGGCAGTGAAGTTACGTCTTGAGAGGACCGAGCTACTGACTGCGAATCTGGCGAATGTCGATACGCCAAATTTCAAGGCTAAAGATATTGATTTTGCCAGGGAGATGCAACGGGCAAATAACGCGGCGGTGGATGTCCAGTACCGCGTGCCGATGCAGCCGTCGGAAGATGGCAACACCGTGGAACTGAACAGCGAACAGGCGCGGTTTTCACAAAATAGTATGGATTATCAAAGCAGTCTGACCTTTCTGAATCTGCAAATCAGCGGCATCAGAGAGGCCATTGAAGGGAAATAAGCATGTCTTTTACTGATATCTATCAGATTTCTGGCTCAGCGATGACGGCGCAAACGCTGCGTCTGAATACCGTTGCCAGTAACCTGGCGAATGCCAATGCACCCGCCAGCAGCGAGGCGCAGGCGTATAAAGCGCGTAGCCCGGTGTTTGCCGCGGTGTATCACCACAGTTTGTTGGCGGGAACGCATCGCCACGCGATCGACGGTGCGAGCGTACAGGTGCAGGACGTGCTGCAAACCGGCGGGGCGGTGAAACACTATGAGCCGCATTCGCCGCTGGCCGACGCCAACGGTGATGTCTGGTATCCCGACGTCAACGTGGTGGAACAGATGGCGGACATGATGTCGGCCTCGCGCGATTTTGAAACCAACGTCGATGTGCTCAACAACGTGAAAAGTATGCAGCAAAGCCTGCTGAAACTGGGAGAAGCCTGATGAATACCCTGGCGCTGAATGCGCAATCGCCGCAGCCGACCGCCACGGCGGAAAACAACACCGTGGCGGCCAGCGATACGCAAAGCAGCAGCGATAGCTCGCCCGTCGATACTTTCCTGACGCTGTTTGTCGCGGAGATCCAAAACCAGGACCCGACTGACCCGACCGACGCTACCGAATATATCGACCAGCTTTCGTCGATGGCGCAGGTGGCGATGATGGAAGAGATGAGCGTGCAGGCCAACACCAACGCGGTGCTGATGAGCAATATTCAGGTGATGGCGCTCGGCAACCTGGTGGGTGACGACATTATGGTGCAGACCACCGCCTTGCAGGTGAGCGACCAGACCATTAACGGCCGCGCGACGCTGGACGACGCCTGTACTACCGCCGATCTCCACTTTACCGATGCCGCAGGCGATGACTACACCGTCTCGCTGATCCCGGAGGGCAGTTCTTCCGTGGGGCCAGGCCAGGTCGATTTCTCGGTAAATCCCGCCGATTACGGCATTCCGCCGGGTGATTACGACGTCTCAGTGGTGACCAACACCGGGGAAGAAGAGGTGCCGATTGAAGTCTCCGGCGAAGTGGAAGATGTGCGCATCCCGCTCGACGGTAGCTCTCCGGTGCTCAACGTTGCAGGCGTGGGCGAAGTGCCATTCACCATGATTAGCCAGTTTGGCGTACCCGATACCGACAGTGATGTAGCGTGATGACCGGTGCCAAATTGCCTGATGCGCTTCGCTTATCAGGCCTACATGAAACTGCAATGTATTGAATCTGCATGGTTTTGTAGGCCGGATAAGGCGTTCACGCCGCATCCGGCGTTAGGTGCAAGATGCCTGATGCGACGCGTGCGCGTCTTATCAGGCCTACGAGTCCACGCATATTTTTATGTTTGCACCCATATGTAGGCCGGATAAGGCGTTCACGCCGCATCCGGCAAAACAACGGGCACGCTGTCAAAAATTTGAATTAACAGGAAGAAACAATGAGTTATGAAATTGCCGCAACGGGGCTGAATGCCGTTAACGAACAGCTCGACGGGATCAGTAACAACATCGCCAATGCCGGAACGGTGGGCTATAAGTCGATGACCACCCAGTTTTCAGCTATGTATGCCGGAAGCCAGGCAATGGGCGTCAGCGTGGCGGGTACGGCGCAGAGTATTTCGCGCGGTGGTTCGCTGGTCTCCACCGGTAACGCGCTGGATCTGGCGATTAACGACGACGGCTTTTTTGTTACCTGCGACAGCGCGGGCAATATCTCTTATACCCGTGGCGGCTCGTTTGAAACCGACAAAAACGGCTATATCGTTAACGCCTCGGGTGATTACTTGCAGGGCTATCCGGTCGATGACAGCGGCACCCTGCAAACTGGCACGGTCACCGATATCCAGATAAAAACCGGCAATATTCCGGCGCAGGCCAGCAGCAGCCTGACTTTTACCGCCAACTTCAACGCCAGCGACGCGGCTATCGATCGCACCACCGTACCGTTCGACCCGGCCAACAGCAGCTCGTATACCGACAGCTACACCACCACGGTGTATGACTCATTGGGTAACGAACACTCGGTATGCCAGTACTTCACCAAAACCAGCGATAACACCTGGGAAGTGCAGTATACCTTCGATGGTCAGCAGCAGACTGGCGTTCCGGCGACGACATTAACCTTCGACCCGAATACCGGGAAACTAACCTCGCCCACCACGCCGCAGACGATTGAGTTTCAGACCGATGCCGCCGCCCCCATCGATTTAACCGTCAATTACTCCACCTGTACGCAATACGGCTCTGACTTCTCGGTCACCACCAATTCCGCCAACGGCTACGCCTCCGCAACGCAAAACGGTGTGCAGGTCGATGACGATGGCAAAGTTTACGCCACCTACAGCAACGGCGAGCGCATGTTGCAGGGGCAGGTGGTGCTGGCAACCTTCCCGAATGAAAACGGTCTGGAGGCGGTGAGTGGCACCGCGTGGGTACAAACCGGGGAATCGGGTACGCCGCTGATTGGCGTTCCTGGTTCCGGCACCTGCGGCACGCTGTCGTCGGGCGTGCTCGAAAGCTCCAACGTCGATATCACCAGCGAACTGGTCAACCTGATGACCGCCCAGCGTAACTACCAGGCCAACACCAAAGTTATCGCCACCAGCACGCAGCTCGATGACGCGCTGTTCCAGGCAATGTAATGGATCGCTTGATTTATACCGCCCTGAGCGGGGCTTCCCAGACTTTGTACGAGCAACAAATTAGCGCCAACAACCTGGCGAACGTCAACACCAACGGTTTTCGTGCCGACATGGCGATGGCGACCAACGACAAGGTGAAAGGCGGCGGCTTCGATACGCGCTATATGGCGCAGGAAGGGGCCAGCGGCGTGAACGACAGTACGGGTGTGGCGGAGAAGACCGAACGCCCGCTGGACGTGGCGATTCAGGGCGCGGGTTACATTGCGGTGCAGGATAAAAACGGCAACGAAGTCTATACCCGCAACGGCAACATCCAGCAGGACGACCAGGGGCAACTGACCATCGACGGCAATCTGGTGCTGGGAGATAACGGGCTGATCATTCTGCCGCCGAACGCCATCGCCTCGTTTGGCAGCGACGGTACGCTCTCGGTGACGCCCGATGACGGCGATGTGACCGCGACGATGGATATCGACCGCCTGAAGCTGGTGGATATTCCGGTCGCTGACCTGGCGAAAAACGGCGAAGGGATGCTGGTGACTGCCGATGGCGTTCTGGCTCAGCGCGATGAAAACATCAAAGTCAGCGGCGGTTTTCTGGAGGGCAGCAACGTCTCGGCGGTGAGCGAGATGATGTCGTCTATCGCCATGAACCGTCAGTTTGAAGCGCAGATCAAGATGATGAAAACCGCAGAAGATATCAGCGACGCGGGCAACCGCTTATTGCGCGGCTCGTAACCGCACATCGTAGGCCGGATAAGGCGTTCACGCCGCATCCGGCAATCGGCGGCAGAAAAACAACACGGAATTTACCACCATGAACGCAGCATTATGGATCAGCAAAACCGGCCTCTCGGCGCAGGATGCTGAAATGAGCGCGATTGCCAACAACATCGCCAACGTTAACACCACCGGCTTCAAGCGTGACCGGGTGATGTTTCAGGATCTGTTCTACCAGACCCAGGAAGCGCCGGGCGCGATGCTCGACCAGAACAACATCATGCCGACCGGGCTGCAATTCGGTAGCGGCGTGCGCATTGTCGGCACTCAGAAAACCTTCACCGAAGGCAACGTCGAAACCACCGACAACGCGATGAATGTCGCCATTATGGGGCAGGGATTTTTGCAAGTGCAAAAGGCCAACGGCGATATCGCCTATACCCGCGATGGCAACTTGCAGGTGAACGCCGACGGCGTGCTGACCAATTCGCAGGGCTTGCCGTTGCAGCCAGAAATCGACGTCCCGGCGGGGGCGACCAACGTCGCTTTTGGTGAGGACGGTACGGTGACGGCGATCTTACCCGGCGACAGCGATGTGACTGAGTTAGGGCAACTGACACTGGTGAACTTCGCCAACCCCGCAGGGCTTTCCGCCGAAGGTGACAACCTGTATCTGGAAACCGCCGCCAGCGGTCAGCCGACCGAGGGCGTGCCGGGCGAAGATGGGCTGGGCACCTTGCAGGACAACGCGCTGGAAGGCTCGAACGTGGATATCGTCAACGAAATGGTGGCGATGATTACGGTGCAACGCGCTTACGAGATGAACGCCAAAATGGTCTCGGCGGCGGACGATATGCTGCAGTACATCAGCCAGACGTTGTAAGGCGAAATGTCGGATGCGACGCTGACGCGTCTTATCCGACCTACCAGGGCTCATAACTCTTTGTATTTTAAACAGGCAGAACGTGAAAAATTATCTCTGGCTGGTGGCGCTGCTTCCCCTGCTTAGCGGGTGTGAATCGCAGGCCATTCTGGTCAAAAAAGACGACGCATACTTTGCACCACCGAAAACCGAAGCGCCGCTCCCGGCTGACGGGCGTGCCGGAGGCGTGTTTGAAACGGGCTACAACTGGTCGCTCACCGCCGATCGGCGGGCTTATCGCGTGGGCGATATTCTGACGGTGATCCTCGAAGAATCTACCCAGTCGAGCAAACAGGCGAAAACCAACTTCGGCAAAAACAACACCGTTGATATTGGTGCGCCGACGATTTTTGGTCACACCAAAGATAAGCTTTCCGGCTCCATCGACGCCAATCGCGACTTTGACGGCAGCGCCACTTCCCAGCAGCAGAACAGCCTGCGCGGAGAGATCACCGTTTCTATCCATGCGGTGCAGCCCAACGGTATTCTGGAAATTCGTGGCGAGAAATGGCTCACCCTCAACCAGGGTGATGAATACATCCGTTTAAGCGGCCTGGTGCGCGCCGACGACATCCAGAACGACAACTCGGTTTCCTCCCAGCGGATTGCCGACGCTCGCATCTCCTATGCCGGACGCGGCGCGTTAAGCGACGCCAACGCCGCAGGCTGGCTGACGCGGCTGTTTAACCATCCTCTGTTCCCGATTTAATGCCGGAGAGTGCAATGCAAAACTGGATCAAGACCGTGGTTCTCGCCATAAGCCTGGCGCTGCCCGGCGTGGCGCTGGCGCAATCGCTGGAGTCGCTGGTCAACGTACAGGGCGTGCGTGAAAACCAACTGGTCGGCTACAGCCTGGTGGTCGGCCTCGACGGCACCGGTGATAAAAACCAGGTCAAATTCACCAACCAGACCATCACCAATATGCTGCGCCAGTTTGGCGTGCAACTGCCGAATAAAATCGACCCGAAGGTGAAAAACGTCGCGGCGGTGGCGGTGAGCGCCACGCTGCCGCCGATGTACTCGCGCGGGCAGACCATTGATGTCACCGTTTCGTCGATTGGTGATGCGAAAAGTATTCGTGGCGGCACCTTGCTGCTGACCCAATTGCACGGCGCGGATGGCGAAGTTTATGCCCTGGCGCAGGGTAGTGTGGTGGTGGGCGGGATGAATGCCACCGGAGCCAGCGGCTCAAGCGTAACGGTTAATACGCCAACCGCCGGGTTAATTCCCAACGGCGCGACGGTGGAACGCGAGATCCCCAGCGATTTTCAGATGGGTGACACCATCACCCTCAACCTGAAACGTCCGTCGTTTAAAGATGCCAACAATATTGCGGCGGCGATCAACGCCTCGTTTGGCGGCATTGCCATCGCGCAGAGTTCTACCAACGTTACCGTGCGCGCGCCCACCAGCCCCGGCGCGCGGGTGGCGTTTATGTCGCAACTGGACGATGTGCAAGTGCAGGCGGAGAAAGTCCGCGCCCGCGTGGTGTTTAACTCACGTACCGGCACGGTGGTGATGGGCGATGGCATCGCGCTGCATGCGGCGGCGGTGTCGCACGGTAGTTTGACCGTCTCGATTAACGAAACCAGCAACGTCAGCCAGCCGAACGCCCTTGCTGGCGGGCGCACGGCGGTCACGCCGCAAAGCAATATCGCGGTGAATCATGCGCGTCCGGGCGTAGTCAGTTTGCCGGAGTCCAGCAGCCTGAAAACGCTGGTCAATGCGTTGAACAGCTTAGGCGCAACGCCGGACGATATTATGTCGATTTTGCAGGCGCTGCATGAAGCGGGCGCGCTGGATGCCGACCTGGAGGTGATCTGATGAAAGTGAACGCCAGCAGCGGGATTGACGGCAGCGACGCATTAATGGGGCCGAAGGTTCAGGCCAATGACATCAAGCAGGCCGCGGAACAGTTTGAGGCGATCTTTTTACGCAACATGCTGAAAGAGATGCGAAAAACCAATGAGCTTTTCGATTCGAAAGATAACCCGTTTAACAGCGATTCGGTGCGCATGATGCAGGGGTTTTATGATGATGAGTTGTGTAACACCCTGGCGCAGCAGCACGGGATTGGCATTGCGGCGATGATTGTGAAGCAGTTGTCACCAAAGCATAAATGAGGCTCCGGCGTTTGGTGCCTGATGCGCCGCTGTCGCGTCTTATCAGGCCTACGAGTCCGCACATATTTTTATGTTTGCGCCCATATGTAGGCCGGATAAGGCGTTTGGCACCCGGTTTACGGAACTTAAGAATCCCCATCTTCACGCCGCTTTTAACCGGCACGATTTACCGGTAAGGACCCAACATGGACATGATCAACATCGGCTACAGCGGCGCATCAACGGCGCAGGTGGAGCTGAACGTCACGGCGCAAAACACCGCTAACGCCATGACCACGGGCTATACCCGCCAGGTGGCGGAGATCAGCACCATCGGCGCCAGCGGTGGTTCGTCGAACAGCGCCGGTAACGGCGTGCAGGTCGACAGCATTCGCCGCGTCTCTAACCAGTATCAGGTGAATCAGGTGTGGTATGCCGCCAGCGATTACGGCTATTACAGCACCCAGCAAGGGTATCTTAGTCAACTGGAAGCGGTACTGAGCGACGATAACAGCAGCCTGAGCGGCGGTTTCGACAACTTCTTCGCCGCCCTTAATGAAGCGACCACCAGCCCTGATGATTCCGCCCTGCGCGAGCAGGTGATCAGCGAAGCCGGGGCGCTGTCGCTGCGTATCGACAACACGTTGGATTACATCGACTCGCAAAGCACGGAAATCATCAGCCAGCAGCAGGCGATGGTGTCGCAAATCAATACGCTCACCAGCGGCATCGCCAGCTATAACCAGCAAATCGCCCAGGCCGAAGCCAACGGTGATAACGCCTCCGCGCTGTACGACGCTCGCGATCAGATGGTGGAAGAACTCAGCGGAATGATGGATGTGCAGGTCAATATCGACGACCAGGGCAACTACAACGTCACCCTGCAAAACGGTCAGCCGCTGGTGAGCGGGCAGCAAAGCTCAACCATCGCGCTGGAAACCAACGCCGATGGCACACCGACCATGTCGCTGACTTTTGCCGGAACCACCTCGACGATGACCACCGACACTGGCGGTTCATTAGGCGCACTGTTTGATTATCAAAACGATGTGCTGACGCCGCTGAGCGACACCATCAACAGCATGGCGTCGCAGTTTGCCGATGCGGTCAACAACCAACTGGCGCAGGGCTACGATCTCAACGGTAACCCCGGTGAGCCGCTGTTTATTTATGACGCCAGCAACGCTGATGGCCCTCTGACCGTTAACCCGGATATCACTGCCGATGAGCTGGCGTTTTCCAGTTCGCCGGACGAAAGCGGTAACAGCGACAACCTGCAGGCGCTGATCAATATCTCTACCGAACCGCTGGAAATCGACAATCTTGGCAGCGTGACGGTCGGGCAGGCGTGCTCGTCAATCATCAGCAATATCGGCATCTACAGTCAGCAAAACCAGACGGAAGTCGATGCCGCGTCTAATGTCTATTCCGCAGCGCAAAATCAGCAGAGCAGCGTCAGCGGCGTCAGCATGGACGAAGAAGCGGTGAATCTGATCACTTATCAACAAATTTATGAAGCCAATCTGAAAGTCATTTCCGCCGGCGCCGAGATTTTCGATTCGGTGCTGGAAATGTGCAGCTAAGCGGGAGCGTGAGAATGCGAGTAACCACCCAACAAACCTACGTCTCGATGACGCAAAGCTTTAATAATCTCTCCGGCGACCTGGCGCATGTGGTCGAGCAGATGGCAACCGGCAAGCAGATTTTACAGCCGTCGGACGACCCCATCGCCGCCACGCGCATCACCCAGTTGAACCGCCAGCAGTCGGCTATTGAGCAGTATCAGAGCAATATCGACTCCGCGTCGGCGGGGTTAAGCCAGCAGGAGTCGATTCTCGATGGCGTCAACAACAGCCTGCTGGCGGTGCGCGACGACCTGCTGGAAGCGGCGAATGGCACCAATACCGCCGATTCGCTCGCAAGTCTCGGGCAGGATATTGAGTCGCTCACCGAATCAATGGTCGCGGCGCTGAACTACCAGGACGAAGACGGGCACTACGTGTTTGGCGGCACTATCAACGATCAGCCGCCGATCGTGGTGGTAGATGATGATAGCGATGGCGTCACCGACAGCTACAGTTATCAGGGCAACAGCGATCACCGCCAGACTACCGTGTCAAACGGCGTGGACGTGGATACCAACGTGGCGGCGAGCGATTTCTTCGGCAGCAACTTAGACGTGCTTAACACGCTTAATTCCCTGTCGCAGGAGCTGCAAAACCCGGACGTTGACCCGGCAGATCCGCAGGTGCAGAGCGATATTCAGAACGCCGTTGATGTAGTGGACACCGCCTCGGACGACCTCAACGCCTCGATTGCTTCACTTGGTGAGACGCAGAACACCATGTCGATGTTGAGCGATGCGCAGACCGATATCTCCACCTCCAACGATCAGTTGATTGGCTCTTTACAGGATCTCGATTACGGCCCGGCGTCGATCACCTTTACCGGACTGGAAGTGGCAATGGAAGCTACCCTCAAGACTTACTCGAAAGTGAGTGAGTTGAATTTGTTCAGCGTTCTCTAACTCTTTCAGGAACAGTATGCAGGTCGGACTTACATCTTCATCACTCGCCACCGGCGGCGCGCATAGCGCTGCGGTATCGTCGTCAACCGTTGCGCCCACTCAGGCGGTGCGACAAAAGCTCCCGGCGACGGCGAGTGAATATCCGGCTTCGCCGCTGATTACCACTCGCCCGCAGCGTTACAGCGTACAGCTTAATGACCAGCTCACCACGTTGCAGCAGGCGGATCATTATCTCGGGCAACTGGAGCAGCAGTTGCTCGATTATCGTCATAGCCAGCGTAAGGGTGGGCAGGCGCCGAGTTCAGCGCTGATGCAGATGCTGGACAAACGTACTACTCTTTCTGGCGGTGCGGTGGACCGCCAGTTGCAGCCAGTGTTACAGGGGGCAGCGCGGGTGGCCTTTCACTCGCCGGATCTGGCGAATCTCGTGCACAATCCCACGCCGGGAACGCGGATGTTCAGCGTCTCTGACGGGCGGCAGACCCAGCTTGCGGCGGTGATGCTATCTGAGGATGACAACACCGGGCAGTATCAGACGCGGCTGACCAACGCTTTGCGCCGCGTGGGCGTGCAGATGCATCAGCAGGCAGACGGCATCAGTTTTTCCGCCACCGAAAAACAGTGGCCTCATATTGAACGCACCTTAAGCGTGCGCACCGATGGCGATAAGTCGGCGTTTATTCTGCTGAAAACCTTTGCTGGACCCTCTGAGGCCGAGCGTTTAACGCAAAGTTTGCAACAGGGCGGGGCGGGGATTTCTCACATATTAGAAAACATTAACCAGCAGCGCGCCCAGATGGCGGTGCAGCAAGAAAAAGCGCGGCAGTTGATCGACGGCATGTCGCGCTTCCCGCAAACAGAAAATGCGGTGCAGGCGTCGGAGAATCTCGGCGGCGTGCTCGACAGCGCCAATCATAACTATCAGGTTTTATTGCAGGCGGTGAAGGGCCAGGCGCGAATTTCCAGCCAGACGGTGAGGAATTTATTGGGGTAATTATCGGTAGGCCGGATAAGATGCCTTTAGCGTCGCATCCGGCATATATTGGTACTCATCAGCACTTCTGCACAGTATTTAATAACTTCTCTAAATTCTGATACATCGCGCTACTAATATCGCTATTCTGCCAGCTTTCCACATTAAAGGTTAATTGCCAGCTTCCGTTGCACTGGTTACGCAGAACGATATCACTCTCCAGTCGGTCACGAACATATTTATAATAAGTTGTCATGGTCATATTGTGCGCTGACAATAAATTATCTAATTTTTCTTTTCCTGGAGTGAGAGTTTGTGAAAGTAATGGCGCAGTATTAGTCCCCCCATCAGTGCTAAGATGAAATATCTTTATTCTCGGACTATTGACCGTTTCTTTAATCAGTTGCGGCGTATCAGGCATATTTTTATCGTAGCTATAACCTACGGTTGAGCCAACGGCGATGGCAACAGTTAACATTGTCAGCCCCAGCACATAATTACGTTTTTTACGGGCGGGGAGTAATGGTGTGGCGGGTAATGTTTTTTCGTCACGAACAGGTGAAACAACTTCCTGCGGTTCAACTGCAATATTCAATGTTTCAGCCGATGCTGATGCAGGTAAGGAAATATATTCTTTATTACACAGATAACCTTTCTTCGGAATGGTTTTAATAATGTTCTGTTGTTTACCATCATCGTCAATAGCAACACGTAAGGCGTGGATCGCCGTAGGCAGGCTGTTGCCGCCAACAATGCGGTTTTTCCACACTTCGGCACATAAATAAGATCGCGATAAAACCGTCTCGGCATTTTTTGCTAATGTTTCCAGCAAAATAAAATGGTATTCGCCAAGACGACGCATTTCACCCGTTTCACAATGAATTAAGGCATTAAGCGACGGGTCCATCCGCCAGTTGTTGATAATAATACTCATAGTTGAGTTTACCTTAGCAAGGGATAAATGTTTCCTGATAGTACGCTGCATTAAGCAGGGTCTTATACATCCTTGAGAAGATGATTTTACTGCGTGATAATTAATATTTAATGATAATAGGATTATTCTTAATCTCTATATGGCGTGAGAATGTAACGAAATGACTGGCGAGTCACAATAGTAAAATGTGTGTTATTTGCAACGCAATGTAAATATTAGCATCAGTTCGTTGGGTAATAATCAATTTTTCTGCTGATAATCTGAGTGATAACAATCAGTTGGCGATGACATGTTTTGTCACCTGGCCATGTAGCATATATTGCTAATAATCTTTTTATCTGAATTTAGGTTCTGCTTTTTTTAGCTAAAAGTGGCATTCGATAAAATGGACTGAAAAATTTTTTATGGTCATTTTAAGTTTGCTCATGGGATGTCGTTTTTACAGGGTATCGAAACGAACACGATTAATCCCAAGGAGCAGTATCATGTTATCTATGAATACCAATAACGCCTCAATGGCCGCCGTTAATGCAATCAGCAAAAGTAGTTCTTCTCTTTCTACTTCTATGGAACGCCTGGCGACCGGTAACCGTATTAACTCTTCAGCAGATGATGCCGCGGGCAAACAGATTGCTAACCGTTTGACGGCACAGTCCAGCGGTATGGGCGTTGCGCTGAGCAACATTAACGATGCGACGGCGATGCTGCAAACCGCAGATAGCATGTTTGATGAAATGTCTGATGTGCTGGGTCGTATGAAAGATCTCTCCACCCAGGCGGCGAACGGCACTTACAGCGACGACGACCTGCAGGCGATGCAGGATGAATACGACGAACTGGGTCAGCAGATGTCTGACATGCTGCAAAATACTACTTATGGCGGCACCAACCTGTTCGGTGTTTCCGGCACCAGCAACACCGGCACTGACGGCCTGTTCCAGAGTGCGGTGACTTTCCAGGTAGGCGCGGAGTCTTCCGACACCATGACCGTGAACATTTCAAGCCAACTGAACACGCTGGTGACGGATCTTTCTGCTATCAGCAACTCCTTTAGCGCGGATCAGGCAGACACCACGGGTACTGCGGGCGTTTCTGGCGGTACTGAGCTGACTGCGTCTGGCTCGGCCAACCAGATGATCACCAGCATTTCTACCGCGATGGATGACGTTTCGCAGATCCAGTCCAAGCTGGGCGCGTCTATCAACCGTCTTAACGACACCGCCAACAACCTGACCAGCATGCAGGACAACACCGAAGTGGCGATCGGTAACATTATGGATACCGACTACGCGACGGAAGCGTCCAACATGACCAAACAGCAGGTGCTGATGCAAACCGGCATCACCATGCTGAAACAGTCCAACAGCATGTCCAGCATGGTTTCCAGCCTGCTGCAGTAATGGCGGATTGCCGGATGCGGCGTAAATGCCTTATCCGGCCTACAAAATATTGCAAATTCAATATATTGCAGAAACCTTGTAGGCCTGATAAGCGCAGCGCATCAGGCAATGTTGCGTTTGTCATCAGTCTCAACACCGCCTGCGGGCGGTGTTGTCCTTTCTGCGGCAGGCACTCTTCCGCCAGACCGGAAATGGTCTTTCCGCCTGTTTTTCAATTAATTGATTATTCACATAAAAATTGTTGGCACGCCTTTTGCCAATAATCTGACATCGTAATCCGGAGTCATCAATGATTAACCCAAGAACCATTGCGCAAGAAATCGCGTATGCCGATGTTGCCACTCAGGCAGCAAATTTGCAGGAGAAGCAGAGCGAGCTGGATGCTGAAAGCAGCGGCCTGGACTCGCTCAGCTCGGCGTTGAGCGATTTTCAGAGTGCTGTCGATGCGCTGAACAGCGATACCGACGGCCCGGTGACTTTTGCTGCTTCCAGCAGTAATGACTCCGCCACCGTTTCCGCCAATTCCCAGGCGCAGGGCGGAAGCTACTCGTTTTATGTCGAGCAACTGGCACAGGGGCAGCAGACCACGTTCAGTATGGGCGACGACGCCTTTTCCGCCACCGGCACTTTTGAACTGACGATGGGCGACAGCAGCATGGATATTGATCTGTCGGCGGCGGATCAGAACGGTGATGGCGATGGTTTTATCGATGCCAGTGAGCTGGTGAATGCGATTAACGACTCCGATGACAATCCCGGCGTTTCGGCGGCACTGGTAAAAACCGACGGCACCACCACCATTATGCTCACCTCCGAAAGCACCGGAGCACAGAGCGCGTTCTCGGTGAGCGTGACCGGGCATGACGCCAGCAACGATAGCGCCAGCGCGCCCGTTGCCACGGATGTTTCCTCCGCCCAGGACGCGATTATTCATCTCGGCAGCGCCACGGGGCCGGCGATCACCAACAGCAGCAATACATTTGATGATGTGATCCCCGGCGTCACCATGACGTTCACCGAAGTCAGCGATTCTGACAGCGATCTCACCACCTTTAACATCAGCGAAGATTCCAGCGCCAGCCAGGAGAAAGTACAGACCTTTGTTGATGCCTATAACACTTTGATTGATACGGTTGATTCGCTGACCACCCACGGTGATGACAGCAGCAGCGCCGGGGTCTTTGCGGGTGATGCAGGACTCAGTTCACTGGCGAACCAGCTCGATGACATCGCCCATGCCAGTTACAACGGCGTGTCGATTGTGGATTATGGCATCACCCTCGATTCTCACGGTCACTTGCAGATCGACTCCGACCAGTTCAACGACGAAATGGCGAAAAACCCGGACGGTCTGGCGTCAATTTTCGTCGGTGACAACAGCATGGTGGCGCAGATGGACGACCTGATTAACACCTATACGGACTCCAGCAACGGCATCATCACTCTGCGCCAGCAGAACATTGACGATCAGATGAGCAAAATTCAGGACGAAAGCGATCAGCTTACCGATACCTATAACGCCAACTACGACCGTTATCTTGAGGAGTACACCAACACACTGGTTGAGGTGTACACCATGAAAGCCAGCATGGCGGCATTCGCGTAACTCACAAGGAATATCCCTAAAGATGTACGAAGTACAGGATGGTTATTCGCAATATAAAGAGATTGACCTTGCGGCTCGCACTGCTGCGGCGTCACCTCTCGAACTGGTACTGGTGCTGTTTTCTGGCCTGATGGATGAGCTGGAACGCGCCAAAAGCCACATTGAAGGGCGACGTTTCGAGAAGAAAGCCCAGAGCATCAACAAATGCATCGATATTCTCAATGCGCTCACCAGTTCGCTGGAGTTTGAAACCGGCGGCGAGCTGGTGGTGAATCTTTCGCGTCTGTATGACCACTGTGTTTATCGTTTGTATGAGGCCAGCGGCGAACTGTCGGCAGAGAAAATCGATGAAGTGATGCTGATTTTAAGCAACCTGCGCGAAGGCTGGGAAGGGCTTTCGGGCAAGCTGGGTTAACGCAATGGAAAAAGAACGCAGGCAACTTTTCGCGCTGGTTACGGCGATGAACGAAGCACTGGATAAACAGCGCTGGCGACGCCTTCCGGTGCTGCATCAGCAGTTGATGCGCCAGTTTCATGTCTATGAAGAGGCTGAAACTGACGCTGCACAATTGCGTGTGGTGAAAGCGCAACTTCATGCCGCGTTTAGCGTATTGATTGCCCGACGCGAGCAGAGAACTGAAGTGCTGAAAGCACGCATGGAGAGACACCAGCAACATCAGGAAGGCGTGCTGGCCTACTCAATTGTTAATTTACTTTCGGAGAAGCCATGAATCCGGCATTGCTTGCCACGCTTGGAACGCTTGCGCAAACCGCCGCGCTGAAAACGGACATTTTGCCGCCGGTGAGCGGTGAAAACGTACCTGCTTTTACCCTGCCGAAAATGGCGGTGGCCGCGGTGGCGGAGCGCGTTCATAGCGCTAAATCCCCCCAGCAACAGGTGACGCGCCCGCAGGAGAGCGATCCGGCAGCGATGCAGGCGCTAATGGCGCTGTTACTGCCGCAACCTGCCGCGCCGCATCAGGACACGCCGCAGCCGCGAAACGTGGCGACATCTCCGGTTATCCGGCAACTGACGAAAGCGGCGGCGCAAAACACACCGCAACACCCGATGCAGCAGGAACTCACGTCGTTACCACCGCAATTACAGGAGCTGGTCAGCCAGTTGCCGCAGGCAAAGCCTGAACAGCAGGCCAGACTGGCAACTTACGCCAGTGAAGATTTACGCGCCATTGCGCCGGTGCAACAGCGCACGCCCGCTAAACCAGAACGCGCGAAGCCTGAGCCGACCCGTGTGACCACGCGTCCTCCAGTAGAGCGTAAAAGCGATAAAGCAGCAGAAACAGAACCCGTCATTTCGCGCGTTGTGTTGCCAGTTAAAACGCCGGAACGGGTCAGCGATCATCAGGAGATTGCCACTAAACCTGTCACCCTCTCGATGGACGAGCTGGGCGAAAAATTGACGACGCTTTTGAAAGATCAGATCCATTTCCAGCTCAACAAACAGCAGCAGATCTCGACAATCCGCCTTAATCCACCGTCGCTTGGCAAGCTCGAGATCGCTGTGCAACTGGATAGCGGCAAACTGACGGTGCATATCGGCGCTAACCAAAGTGAGGTTTGTCGCGCGTTGCAGCAGTTTAGCGACGATCTTCGCCAGCATCTGACGGCGCAAAATTTTATGGAGGTGAACGTGCAGGTCTCCTCCGAAGGGCAGTCGCAGCAGCAACAACAGTCGGGCCATCAGCAGGAGGAGGTGAGTGCCGCCTTACAGCTTGATGATGAGCCTCAATTTCAACAAAACGAATCCGTTTTGATCAAAGTGTAAAGGCAAGATGAAGAGAATTGTGGTGGCAGGCGTGGTCAGTGCCGTTCTGGCGTTGGTGGTAGGAGCCGGGGCAGGGTGGGGAGTCTGGCATCATTATGCCGGAAAAGGAAAACCGACTGCCGTAGCGCGGATGGAATCGGTGGAAACGATGGATGAAAGCAAAAGCGTGTTTGTGACGTTGCCGGAAACCATTGTCACTCTGCATGACAACAACGGCGCGGATCATTATTTGTCGGCGGAATTAGTCATGGTGGTCGCCAGTGATAAAGAGGCCGAAAAAATAAAACATCAGGAGCCGCTGTATCAAAGCATTGCGGTTGAGTGCCTGACGGAAATGAAATTTGAAGATTTGCGTGGCATGAAAATATCGGCCATCCGCAAACTGATTTCTGATGCGCTAAAGAAAGATCTTCAGCGTCGCAAAATGAGCACACCGTATAAGGATTTGCTGGTGAAAAAAGTGGTCTTCCAGTAATCACCAGACGGATATAAACATGCTACAGGACGTATTCGAGTCAGAAGAATTTACTGCCGCGCCGCTATTAACCCCGCAGCAGGAGAGCCACTATTTACAGGCCTATTTACCGCTGGTGCGCAAAGTGGTGCGGCAACTCGCGCCGCAGTGCAACTGCATTATTGACCGCCAGGATATGGAACAAACGGCGTTAATGGGGCTGCTTAATGCCATTCGTCGCTACGGGCTGCCTGATGAAGGTTTTGCAGGTTATGCCGTGCATCGAATTCGCGGCGCGATCCTTGATGAGCTGCGTGCGCTCGACTGGCGACCGCGGCAGTTGCGGCAGAAATATCATCAGATGAAAGACTTGATTCGTGAGACGCGTAAAAAACTGGGGCACGAACCAGAGTGGCAGGAACTGGTTCGCGAGGGCATTTCTCATGAAGATTATCTCGAATATCTTCAACTGGAAGGTGCGGAAACCCTCGCCAGTCTGGATGAATTGCTTGGCGTTGAAGGCCACAGTATCCCGCTTGCCGGAAGAGAGCTGGAAGAACAAATCATTACCCAGCAAATGCTGCAACACGCGCTTTCACAATTGAGTGAAAAAGAGCAACTGATCCTCTCTATGTATTACCAGCATGAGATGAATCTCAAAGAGATCGCGCTGGTATTAGGACTGACCGAAGCCAGAATTTGTCAATTGAATAAACAGATCGCGCAGAAAATTCGTGATTTTGTCTATCCGAATTAAAGTGAAAAAATTATGCAAAAAATAGTAGGTTTATTGGTGGTGCTCGGCTGCGTATTTGGCGGGTACTTTGAAGCGGGCGGGCAATTAATTGCTATCTGGCAACCTGCAGAGATAGTTATTATTTTAGGGGCCGGTTTTGGGGCGATGATTATTGGCAACCCAAAACATGTGCTGAAAGAAATCGCCCATCAAATCAAAGGCGTGATCAGTAAAAAACAGCTCGGGCCGGAGTTTCAGCGTCAGCTATTAATGTGCCTGTATGAATTGCTCGAAATGGTGCAAAACGGCGGCCTGCGCATGCTGGATCAGCACATTGAGCAGCCGGAAGAGAGCACTGTTTTCCAGAAATACCCGCTGGTGTTAACCCAGAAGCGGCTGGTGACCTTTATTGCCGATAACTTTCGCCTGATGGCGATGGGCAAAATTGACGCCCATGAACTGGAAGGCATTCTCGATCAGGAACTGGACACCGCCGAAGAGTCGCTGCTAACGCCGTCGCGTTCGCTGCAACGTACCGCCGAAGCGATGCCAGGGTTTGGCATTTGTGCGGCGGTGTTGGGCATCATCATCACCATGCAGTCGATTGATGGATCTATCGCCCTGATTGGCCTGAAAGTGGCGGCGGCGCTGGTGGGGACGTTTTTAGGCGTATTTATCTGTTATTGCCTGATGGACCCGCTCGCCAACGCCATGGAACAACAGGCGCGGGCGGAACATTCTCTGCTGGAGTGTGTGCGTACTGTGCTGGTAGCCCAGGCGGGCGGTAAACCGACCCTGCTGGCGGTAGATGCGGGACGTAAGTTGCTGCATCTGGCATCCAAGCCGACCTTCGCTAACCTCGACGCGTGGGTGAATGCGATGCTGGAGCAAGATTAAGCATGAGAAAGACGGGCAACCGCCGCGAGCGCGGGGCAAAAACGACCATCGTCCGGCGGCAGATCAAAAAGAACCATGCCGGGCATCACGGCGGGGCGTGGAAAGTGGCCTTTGCCGACTTTACTCTGGCAATGATGGCGCTGTTTATGACGCTGTGGATTGTCAACAGCGTCAGTAAATCTGAGCGGGAAAGCATTATCGCCGCGCTGCACGGGCAGTCGATTTTCAACGGCGGTGGATTGTCGCCGTTAAATAAAATTAGCCCGACCCACCCGCCGAAACCCGCTACCGTGGCGGTGCCGGAAGAGACGGAGAAAAAAGTGCGCGATGTGAACGAGAAAACGGCGCTGCTTAAGAAGAAATCCGCCACCGAGCTTGGCGAACTGGCGACCGATATCAACATCATCGCCCGCGATGCGCATATGGAAGCGAATCTGGAGATGGAAATTGTCCCGCAGGGATTGCGCGTGCTGATTAAAGACGACCAGAACCGCAATATGTTTGAACGCGGCAGCGCGAAGATTATGCCGTTCTTTAAAACCCTGCTGGTGGAGCTCGCGCCGGTGTTCGACTCGCTCGATAACAAAATTATTATTACCGGGCATACCGATGCGATGGCCTATAAAAACAATATCTACAACAACTGGAACCTTTCGGGCGACCGCGCGCTTTCGGCTCGTCGCGTGCTGGAAGAAGCCGGAATGCCAGAAGATAAAGTGATGCAGGTGAGTGCGATGGCTGACCAGATGTTGCTGGATACCAAAAATCCGCAAAGCGCGGGTAACCGACGTATTGAGATTATGGTGCTGACCAAAAGCGCGTCCGATACGCTGTATCAATATTTTGGCCAGCATGGCGACAAAGTGGTGCAGCCGTTGGTACAAAAGCTGGATAAACAGCACGGGTAGCAAAAACTACCTCTTGTAGTCTGGACAAGACGTGCCAGCGTCGCATCCGGCGATAAGGGGGCAGATTGCTGAATCTTTACGCATTTCTCAAACCCTGAAAACACTGTATACTTTACCAGTGTTGAGAGGTGAGCAATGCGTAAAATCATTCATGTGGATATGGACTGTTTTTTCGCAGCGGTGGAGATGCGCGACAATCCCGCCCTGCGCGATATCCCTATTGCTATTGGCGGCAGCCGCGAACGTCGGGGGGTGATCAGCACCGCTAATTATCCCGCGCGTAAATTTGGTGTACGCAGTGCAATGCCGACCGGTATGGCGCTCAAATTATGCCCACATCTTACGCTGCTTCCGGGGCGCTTTGACGCTTACAAAGAAGCCTCGAATCATATCCGCGAAATCTTCTCGCGCTACACTTCGCGCATTGAACCGCTGTCGCTGGATGAAGCCTATCTTGACGTCACCGACAGCGTACATTGCCACGGTTCTGCGACCCTCATTGCCCAGGAAATCCGCCAGACGATTTTTAACGAGTTGCAACTGACGGCGTCTGCGGGCGTCGCGCCGGTAAAGTTTCTCGCTAAAATCGCTTCTGACATGAATAAACCCAACGGTCAGTTTGTGATTACTCCGGCTGACGTTCCGGCATTTCTGCAAACCCTGCCGCTGGCGAAAATTCCCGGTGTCGGCAAAGTGTCGGCGGCAAAACTGGAAGCGATGGGGCTGCGAACCTGCGGCGATGTGCAAAAGTATGATCTGGTGATGTTGCTCAAACGTTTTGGCAAATTTGGCCACATTTTATGGGAGCGTAGTCAGGGCATCGATGAGCGCGATGTTAACAGCGAACGTCTGCGCAAATCCGTCGGCGTGGAACGCACGATGGCGGAAGATATTCATCACTGGTCTGAATGTGAAGCGATCATTGAGCGGCTATACCCGGAGCTGGAACGCCGTCTGGCGAAGGTAAAACCAGATTTGCTGATTGCTCGTCAGGGGGTGAAGTTAAAGTTCGACGATTTTCAGCAAACCACTCAGGAACATGTCTGGCCGCGATTGAATAAAGCTGACCTAATCGCCACCGCGCGTAAAACCTGGGATGAACGCCGCAGCGGGCGCGGTGTGCGGCTGGTGGGCTTGCATGTGACGTTGCTGGATCCGCAAATGGAAAGACAACTGGTGTTGGGGTTATGAATAACATATCAATAAGAGACTATCGGCCCGGAGATTTTCAGCACATATGCGCTATTTTCCTTAGAGCGGTTACGATGACGGCTAGCCAACATTATTCTCCGCAGCAAATTGCCGCCTGGGCGCAGATTGATGAAACACGCTGGAAGAAAAAAATCGCGCAATCACAAGTGCGGGTTGCGGTCATTGATGAGCAACCAGTCGGATTTATTACGCTAATTGACCGCTATATCGACTTATTATTTGTTGACCCGAAATACACCCGCCGCGGTGTCGCCAGCGCCTTGTTAAAACCATCGATTAAGTCTGAATCCGAACTTACAGTAAATGCCAGCATAACGGCGAAACCCTTTTTTGAACGTTATGGTTTTCAGGTAGTTAAGCAGCAGAACGTTGAATGCCGGGGAGAGTGGTTGACTAATTTTTATATGCGTTATCAGCAGCCAGATTAATTCCAGCTTGCAATGTAAATATTGCCTGCCTAGTATGTGCGCGTTTTCTTATTCCACAAACTGCAAGGAGGTCAATCATGACAAATTCTTTATCAATGACGCTTTGCAGACCTTTCCAGGATTAATTCTTTTTTTTGCCCTGGATTCGTCTGCCATTTTCTGATTTTTTAATTGTTACTCTTAATAATTTGAGTCGCAGCTCATGCAACTTGAAGTATGATGAGTATAAATGGAATGGTACATGGGCAAATATATTCGTCCTTTATCCGATGCGGTATTTACCATCGCATCCGATGACCTGTGGATCGAGAGTTCAGCGATCCAACAATTACACACCACAGCAAAACTTCCCGATATGCAACGCGTAGTAGGGATGCCAGATTTACACCCCGGACGCGGCTACCCGATTGGCGCAGCCTTCTTCTCCGTTGGGCGTTTTTACCCGGCGCTGGTCGGCAATGATATCGGTTGCGGCATGGCGCTATGGCAAACAGATATCCTTGCCCGCAAATACAATGCCGATAAGTTTGAAAAGCGATTGTCTGCTCTGGATGATGTTGCCGAAGAAAGCTGGCTGGAGGAAAACCTGCCGTCAGCGTTTGCACAGCATCCGTGGCGCAGCTCGCTGGGTTCCATCGGCGGCGGCAATCACTTCGCTGAACTGCAACAGATTGATCAAATCATCAACGCTGAGTTGTTTGCACTGGCTGGTATGGATGCGCGGTATTTGCAACTGCTGGTTCATAGCGGCTCGCGTGGTTTGGGGCAGTCTATTTTACAGCGACATATTGCCTCGTTTTCTCATCATGGCTTGCCAGAAGTCTGTGACGACGCGCTACGTTATATCGCGGAGCATGACGATGCGTTGGCGTTTGCGCGTATGAATCGCCAGATGATTGCTTTGCGCATGATGCAGCAGGTGAAGGCGACGGGAAGTCTGGTTCTGGATGTGGCACATAACTTTATTACCGCGAGTCAAATTGGCGATCAACAAGGCTGGTTACATCGTAAAGGGGCAACGCCAGATGATAGCGGTCTGGTGGTTATCCCCGGCTCACGCGGTGATTTCTCGTGGCTGGTTCAGCCTGTCATTTGTGAAGAAACATTACATTCGCTGGCGCATGGGGCAGGACGCAAATGGGGACGTACCGAGTGTAAAGGGCGTCTGGCGGCGAAATACACCGTGACGCAACTCTCGCGTACTGAACTTGGCAGCCGGGTAATTTGCCGCGATAAACAACTCATCTTCGAAGAAGCGCCGCAGGCCTATAAATCAGCAGAAAGCGTGGTGCAATGCCTGGTACGGGCCGGTTTAGTTAATCCAGTCGCGCGGTTGCGTCCGGTACTGACGCTCAAAAACAGTGGAGGGAAAAAAGGATGATCTTGTTGCAACTCTCCTCTGCCCAGGGGCCAGAAGAATGCTGTCTCGCCGTCAAAAAGGCGCTGGACAGGCTGATTAAAGAAGCTACCCAACAGCGCGTCGCGGTAACGGTGCTGGAAACAGAAACGGGGCGCTACTCTGACACGCTGCGTTCGGCGCTGGTCTCTTTGGATGGCGATAATGCATGGGCATTAAGTGAACGCTGGTGTGGTACGATTCAGTGGATTTGCCCAAGCCCGTATCGACCTCATCATGGGCGTAAAAACTGGTTTCTGGGCATTGGGCGTTTTACCGCTGATGAGCAGGAACAATCAGATGCGATCCGTTATGAGACGTTGCGCTCGTCGGGGCCGGGCGGTCAACATGTCAATAAAACCGACTCGGCGGTGCGCGCCACGCATCTGGCAAGTGGGATTTGTGTGAAGGTACAATCGGAACGTAGCCAGCATGCTAACAGACGGCTGGCGCGATTGCTGATTGCCTGGAAGCTGGAACAACAGCAACAGGAAAATAGTGCGGCGCTGAAATCGCAGCGGCGAATGTTCCATCATCAGATTGAACGTGGTAACCCGCGACGGACGTTTACAGGGATGGCTTTTATCGCTGTGTAATTCAGGAACATGTCCCGCCGTTTTCTCCGTGAAAGCAGCGGGTGAAAACGAAAGGAATCATCATGTTTATCGGTCATCTTCCGGCTGGATATTTAATAAATTGTACTTTAGTAAAACGCTTGCCGCTGATTGCTCGTCATGCGCGGAGGGTGATGGTTATTGCCTTAGTCGGGGCAGTTGCACCCGATTTTGATCTCTTCTGGTGCTATCTGATTGATAGCGGGCAACGTCATCATCATCTTTACCCGTCTCATTGGCCATTGCTATGGTTCACACTTTTGGCTGCGACGCTACTCTGGGCTGGCGTCGCGAAGAATAAACTTCCGCCGTGGTTGGGGGTGATATTTTGCCTGAATGGTATTGTGCATTTATTACTTGATACGCTGGTTGGGGATATCTGGTGGCTAATGCCTTTCGTTAATAAACCGTTTGCGCTATTTCATATTACGGCGGTACATCAGCCGTGGTGGCTAAATTTTTTATTACACTGGTCGTTTTTACTGGAGTTGATATTGGTAACGGCGGCTATTGCTGTGTGGTGCAAGCGTAATGTCAAAATGATGATTGTAAAACGCGTGAAAAAATTGTTCTGACGTCAGGCTGCGTAACATATTTCCTTGGGAAATTCTCTCGTGGTTAAATATGTTCTTCTGACTTTGCCCCAGGCTCTGAGCATAAAAAAACTCTGCTTTTCACCTTCAAGCTCTTTCACGGATTTCAGCGCGAAATTTTCTTTGGTGATCAAAAATACCCCCCATGAAATATGGTCGCAGCTATACAAATATGCGACTTTTTCATGGGTTTCATAATGCTTTGTTATTTCAATGTAAATCGCCATACAATTCTGCCCTTCATCCTTGAACAGTCCACGCCCGCAGGCGTGGACGTTATCGTTATTACTTCACAGGAATTTCTTTCAGCAGTTCAGTCAGCAGTGTCCAGTAATGACCAACGCTTTCGATATGAACTTGCTCATCCGGAGAGTGTGGACCAGTGATGGTTGGCCCGATAGAAACCATGTCCATTTCCGGATACGGTTTTTTGAACAGACCACATTCCAGGCCCGCGTGGATAATCTGGATGTTCGGCGTCTTGTTGAACAGACGCTGATAGGTTTCCCGTACCAGATGCATCACCGGAGAGTTAGCGTCCGGCTGCCAGCCGGGATATGCGCCTTTCGCTTCGGTCTTCGCGCCTGCCAGTTTACCCAGTGAATCCAGCATGCTCACCACGTAGTCTTTACCGCTGTCGATCAGTGAACGGATCAGACAGTGAATTTCTACGTTGTTGTCGGTCATGGTCACCACACCGACGTTCAGTGAGGTTTCAACCACGCCTTTTGCCACGTCGGAGTTACGGATAACGCCGTTCGGGGTGGCGTTCAACAGGCGAATAAAGGTATCGCGAGATTTAGCAATTAGTGCAGCTTTATCGTTCGCTACAGAGTCCAGCAACAATGCCAGGTTTTTCTCTTTCTCTGCCAGCTCGTTTTTCAGGATATCCTGATAGGTATTCACCAGAGATTTCAGTGCATCGACTTTATCGGCTGCAACAGCGATGGTCGCAAAGGCTTCACGCGGAATGGCGTTACGCAGTGTGCCACCGTTGAAATCGATAAGGCGCAGATCCAGCTCTTCTGCATGACCTGCCAGGAAGCGTACCAACAGTTTGTTGGCATTACCCAGGCCAACGTGGATTTCACCGCCGGAGTGGCCGCCTTTCAGACCTTTTAAGGTTAACTTAAAGGTTTCAAAGCCAGCCGGAACCGCTTCACGATCCAAATGCAGGTTAGAGGTGAAGTCGATACCACCCGCACAACCCATATAGATTTCACCTTCTTCTTCAGAGTCGGTGTTAATCAGAATGTCAGCCTGTAACCAGTTGCTCTGTAAGCCGAACGCGCCATCCATACCGGCTTCTTCGGTCATGGTCAGCAGCACTTCCAGCGGACCATGAACCACGTTGTCATCGGCAAGAACCGCCAGCGCAGAGGCCATACCAATACCGTTATCCGCGCCCAGCGTTGTGCCGCGTGCTTTAACCCATTCGCCATCAATATAAGGCTGGATAGGATCTTTAGTGAAGTCGTGCACGGTGTCGTTGTTTTTCTGTGGCACCATATCGAGGTGAGCCTGCAGGACGACCGGTTTACGGTTTTCCATACCTGCAGTGGCAGGTTTACGAATCAGGATATTTCCCACCTGATCGCGTTCGACATGGAAACCTTTCTCTTTTGCCCAACCTACAATGTATTCAGCAAGCTGCTCTTCGTGGTAGGACGGGTGAGGAATAGAACAGATTTTGGCAAAAATATCCCACAGCGGCTGTGGAGATAATTGAGACAGTTCAGACACGTTAAGTCTCCTTGTCGATCACCCGCAAAACAGTATTGCAGGTCACAGGGTTAGCAGAAAATGTTGTCAGCACAAGTCAGGCTTGCGAGATATGTTTGAGAATACCACTTTATCCAGCGACAGGTAGTAGCAGTGCGCAAAAAGACGCGGACTTATGTGAAATACTGGTTTTTAGTGCGTCAGATCTCTATAATCTCGCGCAACCTATTTTCCCCTCGAACACTTTTTAAGCCGTAGATAAACAGGCTGGGACACTTCACATGAGCGAAAAATACATCGTCACCTGGGACATGTTGCAGATTCATGCACGTAAACTGGCAAGCCGCCTGATGCCTTCAGAACAATGGAAAGGCATTATTGCCGTTAGCCGTGGCGGTCTGGTGCCCGGAGCCTTACTGGCGCGTGAACTGGGTATTCGTCATGTCGATACCGTATGTATTTCCAGCTACGATCACGACAACCAGCGTGAACTGAAAGTACTGAAACGCGCAGAAGGCGATGGTGAAGGCTTCATCGTCATTGATGACCTGGTAGATACCGGCGGTACTGCGGTGGCAATCCGTGAAATGTATCCAAAAGCGCACTTTGTCACCATCTTCGCTAAACCGGCTGGTCGTCCGCTGGTTGATGATTATGTTGTTGATATCCCGCAAAATACCTGGATTGAGCAGCCGTGGGATATGGGCGTGGTGTTCGTTCCGCCTATCTCTGGTCGCTAATCTTTTCAACGCCTGGCTTTGCCGGGCGTTGTTCTTTTTGACGTCAGGCAGGTTACAATAGCTTCCAGTAAGTATTCCTGGAGGCTGCATCCATGACACAGGCTAACCTGAGCGAAACCCTGTTCAAACCCCGCTTTAAACACCCTGAAACCTCGACGCTAGTCCGCCGTTTTAACCGCGGTGCGCAACCGTCGGTGCAGTCGGCCCTCGATGGCAAAAATATTCCTCACTGGTATCGTATGATTAACCGCCTGATGTGGATCTGGCGTGGCGTTGATCCGCGTGAAATCCTCGATGTCCAGGCGCGTATTGTGATGAGCGATGCCGAACGCACCGACAATGATTTATACGATACGGTGATTGGCTACCGCGGTGGCAACTGGATTTATGAGTGGGCCACCCAGGCAATGCTGTGGCAACAGAAAGCCTGTGCGGAAGAAGACCCGCAAGTCAGCGGGCGTCACTGGCTGCACGCTGCTACGTTGTACAATATTGCCGCCTATCCGCACTTGAAGGGCGATGATCTGGCTGAACAGGTACAGGCGTTGTCAAATCGCGCGTATGAAGAAGCGGCGCAACGTCTGCCTGGCACCATGCGGCAGATGGAGTTTACTGTGCCGGGCGGCGCGCCCATCATTGGCTTTTTGCATATGCCAAAAGGCGATGGCCCATTCCCGACAGTATTAATGTGTGGTGGTTTGGATGCGATGCAAACAGACTATTACTCCCTTTATGAGCGCTATTTTGCACCGCGCGGCATTGCGATGCTGACTATTGATATGCCTTCGGTCGGTTTTTCCTCAAAATGGAAACTCACCCAGGATTCCAGCTTGCTGCACCAACATGTTTTAAAGGCGTTGCCAAACGTGCCGTGGGTGGATCACACACGCGTCGCAGCCTTTGGTTTCCGTTTTGGTGCTAACGTTGCCGTGCGCCTTGCATACCTTGAATCGCCGCGTCTGAAAGCCGTTGCCTGTCTTGGGCCGGTGGTTCACACCTTGTTGAGTGATTTTAAGTGCCAGCAACAGGTGCCGGAAATGTATCTTGACGTACTGGCCAGCCGTTTGGGGATGCATGATGCTTCCGACGAAGCGTTGCGCGTGGAGCTGAATCGCTATTCATTAAAAGTGCAAGGATTGTTGGGACGTCGTTGCCCAACGCCAATGTTATCAGGTTACTGGAAGAACGATCCGTTCAGCCCGGAAGAGGATTCCCGCTTAATCACTTCGTCATCTGCCGACGGTAAATTGTTAGAAATTCCATTTAATCCGGTGTATCGGAATTTTGACAAAGCGCTTCAGGAAATCACCGACTGGATCGAAAAACGATTGTGTTAAAAATTTGCTAAATTTTGTCAATTTGGTAAAACAGTTGCATCACAACAGGAGATCGCAATGACGTTACCGAGTGGACACCCGAAAAGCAGATTGATCAAAAAATTTACCGCACTTGGCCCGTATATTCGTGAAGGTAAGTGCGAAGATAATCGATTCTTTTTCGATTGTCTGGCTGTATGCGTCAACGTGAAACCCGCGCCGGAAGTGCGTGAGTTTTGGGGCTGGTGGATGGAACTGGAAGCGCAGGAGTCCCGTTTTACCTACAGTTATCAGTTCGGTCTGTTTGATAAAGCAGGTGACTGGACGAGTGTTCCGGTAAACGATGCAGAAGTGGTTGAGCGACTGGAGCATACTTTGCGTGAGTTTCATGAAAAGCTGCGTGAACTGCTGACGACGCTGAATTTTAAGCTGGAACCGGCGGATGATTTTCGCGATGAACCGGTGAAGTTAACGGCGTGAGTGAAATGTGCCGGATGCCTCGCATCCGGCAATATTAATTAAAACTGATACGTCATCCCAACCGCGACAATATCATCATTATTGATATTCAACTTATTATCGCTATCCAGTTGGTTGATTTTATAATCAACAAATGCTGACATGTTTTTGTTAAAATAATACGTGGCACCAACATCAATATAATTGACCAGATCCTCATCACCGATGCCTTCAATATCTTTCCCTTTTGATAATACGTAACCCAGGGATGGACGCAGACCAAAGTCGAACTGGTATTGTGCGACTGCTTCAAAGTTTTGCGTCTTATTGGCAAAGCCGCCAGAAATTGGCGTCATGTTACGCGTTTCAGAATAGAAGGTTGCCAGGTAAATATTATTAGCATCGTATTTAAGACCCGTAGCCCACGCTTCTGCGCGTTTACCCGTGCCACGGCTTTGCTGATTCTGCTCGTTGGTACGATCAGAGTTGGTATAGGCACCGCTGATAGCGAAATCACTGCCGCCAAAGTCATATGTCAGTGACGTACCGAAGCCATCGCCGTTCTGCTTTTTAACATCGCGGTTTTCGTTTTTTCCTTGATATTGCAAGGTCAGGTTCAGGCCATCAATTACGCCGAAGAAGTCGGTGTTACGATAAGTCGCCAGGCCGCTGGCGCGTTTAGTCATAAAGTTGTCGGTCTGGGCGGAGGAGTCGCCACCGAATTCCGGGAACATATCTGTCCAGGCTTCAACGTCATACAATGCGCCAAGGTTACGACCATAATCGAATGAACCTAAATCTTTATATTTCAATCCGGCAAAGGCGAGACGCGTTTTTTGCTGTGCGGTATCACTCTCCGCTTTATTTCCGGCAAACTCCGCTTCCCAACGACCATAACCGGTCAGTTGATCGTTAATTTGTGTTTCGCCTTTAAAACCAAAACGGATATAACTCTGATCGCCATCTTTACTCTCATTATCACTGATATAATGCATGGCTTTTACTTTGCCATAGACATCCAGTTTATTACCGTCTTTATTATATACTTCTGCAGCTTGTACGGATGCAGATGCCACAATGCCCATCACCACTAATGCCAGAGTGCTCTTTTTCATTTTCATTCCTGATTTTAATTAACGCACAAATATTCAGCGGGAGAGTCCCGTTGAAAACAGGAAAGTTTTTAACCTGAGATTGTTAAAGATATATTACAGATTAATAATATTCTTAAAATGTGGTAATTTATTAAATCTGTAATAAAAGCGTAAACAACGGCTGCTACGCTTGCTGATCCCGCGCAACAAAACGCCATGCTTTGCTCGCAGATGGTTGGCAACCGGCGACAGTCCTGCTAAAACGTTCGTTTGATATCATTTTTCCTAACATTGAATGGCAGAGAATCATGAGTGACAGCCAGACGCTGGTGGTAAAACTCGGCACCAGTGTGCTAACAGGCGGATCGCGCCGCCTGAACCGTGCCCATATTGTTGAACTTGTTCGCCAGTGCGCGCAGCTACATGCCGCCGGGCATCGGATTGTAATTGTGACGTCGGGCGCGATTGCCGCCGGACGTGAGCACCTGGGCTACCCGGAACTGCCAGCGACTATCGCCTCGAAACAACTCCTGGCGGCGGTAGGGCAGAGCCGACTGATTCAATTGTGGGAACAACTGTTTTCAATTTACGGTATTCACGTCGGGCAGATGCTGCTGACGCGTGCAGATATGGAAGATCGTGAACGCTTCCTGAACGCCCGCGATACCCTGCGTGCGTTGCTCGACAACAACATCGTTCCGGTAATTAATGAGAATGATGCTGTCGCTACGGCAGAGATTAAAGTTGGCGACAACGATAATCTCTCGGCGTTAGCGGCAATTCTGGCCGGTGCCGATAAACTGCTGCTGCTGACCGATCAAAAAGGTTTGTATACCGCAGACCCGCGCAGTAATCCTCAGGCGGAACTGATTAAAGATGTTTACGGTATTGATGATGCGCTGCGCGCGATTGCCGGTGACAGCGTTTCAGGCCTTGGAACCGGCGGCATGGGCACCAAGTTGCAGGCGGCTGACGTAGCCTGTCGTGCGGGTATCGATACCATTATTGCCGCGGGTAGCAAGCCAGGCGTCATTGGCGACGTGATGGAAGGTATCCCAGTTGGTACGTTGTTCCATGCCCAGGCTACTCCGCTTGAAAACCGCAAACGCTGGATTTTTGGCGCGCCGCCAGCGGGTGAAATTACTGTAGATGAAGGGGCGACCGCCGCTATTCTTGAACGCGGCAGTTCCCTGTTGCCGAAAGGCATTAAAAGCGTGAGTGGCAACTTCTCCCGCGGTGAAGTCATCCGCATTTGCAACCTCGAAGGTCGCGATATTGCTCACGGCGTTAGCCGCTATAACAGCGATGCATTGCGCCGTATTGCCGGACACCACTCGCAAGAAATTGATGCAATACTGGGATATGAATACGGCCCGGTTGCCGTTCACCGTGATGACATGATTACCCGTTAAGGAGCAGGCCGATGCTGGAACAAATGGGCATTGCAGCGAAGCAAGCCTCGTATAAATTAGCGCAACTCTCCAGCCGCGAAAAAAATCGCGTGCTGGAAAAGATCGCTGATGAGCTGGAAGCACAGAGCGAAAGCATCCTCGATGCTAACGCCCAGGATGTTGCTGACGCGCGTGCCAATGGCCTTAGCGAAGCGATGCTTGACCGTCTGGCGTTAACGCCCGCGCGCCTGAAAGGCATTGCCGACGATGTGCGGCAGGTGTGTAATCTTGCCGATCCGGTAGGGCAGGTGATTGATGGAGGTGTGCTGGACAGCGGTCTGCGTCTGGAGCGTCGCCGCGTGCCGCTGGGTGTTATAGGTGTAATTTATGAAGCGCGTCCGAACGTGACAGTTGATGTCGCTTCGCTGTGTCTGAAAACCGGTAACGCGGTGATCCTGCGCGGCGGCAAAGAAACCTGTCGCACTAACGCTGCAACGGTAGCGGTGATTCAGGACGCCCTGAAATCCTGCGGTTTACCGGCAGGCGCAGTGCAGGCGATTGATAATCCGGATCGCGCGCTGGTGAGTGAAATGCTGCGCATGGATAAATACATCGACATGTTGATCCCGCGTGGTGGTGCTGGTTTGCATAAGCTGTGCCGCGAGCAGTCGACAATTCCGGTGATCACTGGCGGCATTGGCGTCTGCCATATTTACGTTGATGAAAGTGCTGACATTTCTGCAGCCCTGAAAGTGATCGTCAACGCGAAAACCCAGCGTCCGAGTACCTGCAATACGGTAGAAACGTTGCTGGTGAATAAAAACATCGCTGATAACTTCCTGCCTGCGTTAAGCAAGCAAATGGCGGAAAGCGGCGTGACGTTACACGCCGATGCTGCGGCACTGGCGCAGTTGCAGGCAGGATCTGCGAAAGTGGTGGCTGTTAAGGCGGAAGAGTATGACGATGAATTCCTGTCGTTAGATTTGAACGTCAAAATCGTCAGCGATCTTGACGACGCCATCGCCCATATTCGTGAACACGGGACGCAACACTCCGATGCGATCCTGACGCGTGATATGCGCAATGCCCAGCGTTTTGTCAATGAAGTGGACTCCTCTGCTGTTTACGTTAACGCGTCTACACGTTTCACCGACGGCGGTCAGTTTGGTCTTGGCGCGGAAGTGGCGGTAAGCACGCAAAAACTCCACGCACGCGGACCAATGGGGCTGGAAGCGCTGACCACCTACAAGTGGATCGGTATTGGTGATTACACCGTTCGTGCGTAAATAAAACCGGGTGATGCAAAAGTAGCCATTTGATTCACAAGGCCATTGACGCATCGCCCGGTTAGTTTTAACCTTGTCCACCGTGATTCACGTTCGTGAACATGTCCTTTTCAGGGCCGATATAGCTCAGTTGGTAGAGCAGCGCATTCGTAATGCGAAGGTCGTAGGTTCGACTCCTATTATCGGCACCATTCAAGCATCTCTCAAAGTCTACTCAAGTTCACTAAAACCCCTTATAATCTGCACCTTCCAGCTCTCGATTGTATTCTGACGTCTACTGGCACACCCCAAAATCTACATGTATATGGGGGTACATTCGGGGGTATATGCTGTTCGGTCTTATGGAGATACCCCCAGTGAAACTTAACGCCCGCCAGGTTGATACCGCAAAGCCAAAAGATAAGCCTTACAAACTCTCTGATGGCGGTGGACTTTACCTTCTGGTTAACCCTAATGGAAAACGCTATTGGCGACTTAAGTACCGTGTTGCCGGTAAGGAGAAGTTGCTTGCTCTTGGGGTTTATCCCGACGTGACTTTGGCTGAAGCTCGTATTAAACGTGAAGAGGCTAAAAGGGGCATTGCTGGTGGGATTGACCCCAATGTAGCGAAGAGAGAAGAGAAACTAGCCCGAGAGGCTAGTGTCCGAAACACCTTTCAGGAAATCGCTTGTGAATGGCATGCCAGCAAGCTTTATAAATGGTCTGAAGGATATTCTTCGGACATTATGGAAGCTTTTAACAAAGACGTGTTCCCTTACATCGGCAAAAAGCCTATTGCGGACATCAAACCACTCGAATTACTGAATGTGCTTCGCCGCATGGAAAGCAGGGGAGCAACAGAGAAGGCAAAAAAGGTCAGACAGCGCTGTGGCGAGGTCTTCCGCTATGCGATCGTTACTGGTCGAGCCGAATACAATCCAGCCCCTGATCTTACCAGTGCAATGCAAGGACACGAGTCCAACCATTATCCTTTCCTGAACACTTCCGAGCTTCCGGCATTTTTCGAGTCTCTTTCCCAGTACTCGGGCAGTATTTTAATCGTTTTGGCCGCGCGCTTATTGATTCTCACTGGCGTAAGAACGGGGGAACTACGAGGTGCTACATGGCAAGAAATCGACACAGAATCTGCGGTGTGGATCATCCCGGCAGAACGTATGAAGATGCGCCGCCCACATATTGTGCCTTTATCCAGACAGGCACTAACCATCATTGAGCGCATCCGCGAAATGACGGGGCGTTATCCTCTGATTTTTCCGGGTCGTAATGACCCACGAAAGACCATGAGTGAAGCTAGTATCAATCAGGTATTTAAGCGTATTGGCTATACCGGTCGTGTTACTGGCCACGGCTTCAGACATACCATGAGTACCATCCTCCACGAGCAGGGATACAACACCGCCTGGATTGAAACACAGCTTGCACACGTCGATAAAAACTCGATTCGTGGTACCTATAATCACGCTCAGTATCTGGAAGGTCGCAGGGAGATGTTGCAGTGGTATGCGGATTACATAGACAGCCTTGAGAAGAATGGAAATCTCGTCCATGGCAGGTTCGGAAAGTCAGCTTAGCTGCTCGGATAAGTGTTTTAACTAAAAAAGAGTAGACTGCAGTAGACGTATAAAACACAGGGCTATGCCACACTAATGCATTTGCGGGTTGGCATAGCTCCCTATCAAAGATGGCGTAGCTGACGTAACCATGTCTGAACAACACACTCTTCCCTTAGATTTTTCTATTCCTACTGTAGTGGCACACTAAATTTGGCCACCTGAACAGAGGTGATATGCTCACCTCAGAACAACACAGGTGCTCCAATGAAAAAAAGAAATTTCAGCGCAGAGTTTAAACGCGAATCCGCTCAACTGGTT
>NZ_PYQM01000038.1:0-38617 GCF_003027595.1 Escherichia sp. 20412-1
TCGAGCATTATAACGAATGGCATCCGCATAGTGCGTTGGGTTATCGCTCGCCACGGGAATATCTGCGGCAGCGGGCCTGTAATGGGTTAAGTGATAACAGATGTCTGGAAATATAGGGGCAAATCCAATTAATGGTTTTAAATTTATCTATGTCAAACAGACATAAGTATCCAAATTTTTCGCTCAATATTTTGATATCTTTATCAAAACTCCGGCGACCAGAAGCCCGTGTAAGCGCATCATAAGTGCCAAAATCATATATTTCTCTAATTGCATTGATCTCTTCAGCATTAAAGAATAGATTTTCTCCACGTAAACCATAATGATGATCCGACAATATTGATTCTTTTTCCAACCTACCCTTATATATAATGTTTTGCAGCAAATTAATATAATAGTAATATATTATGACTGCAGATACCGCCGAAGCAAAAACAAATAGCAAACACATATAAATATACTTGCTTTTTTTGTAAGCCACGATAAATATCATTTCAGGGATATAAGAATATGTCAGGGTGATGGCTGAGATCTCAAATACAGCATCATTTATCAAAAAATCATCACCCGCAATTTTCTTTTCATTATCATTAATATCATAAAATGAGACATAGATATCTTCTCGTTCCCCTGACTGATTTCTTATCAAAGATAAATAACGTTCTGGATCCACTACTGATATTAAACTAGTTCTTTTTGCTATGGGATGTGCATAATAAACATAGTATTTATCTTTTAAACTAATAACACCTCTTTCAAATTCGTTAATTACCCGAACAGAGGAAACTATGTCGTCACAAAAATCATCTCCTTTTGACGTAATTTTGATACATTTATCATCACTAATCATATAAGGACCCAGATCATATAAATATCCAGGATGTTGGAAATTTGAAAAGCTATCGCGTATTTTATTTAACAGTTCATCTGGTGATATCTCTAGTTCATAAAATACATTATTAGATACTGAACGACGATACTCAGACACATTAGCAATAGCAAGCCCACTATCAATAATAGATACCTTTACCGAATTAACTCGGTCTTTAACATACATAGTGTATAAATAACAAGTGACTACAGAGACGCACAAAAAATACAAAAAACAGATTCCTGCGGCCTTTTTTTTATATTTGAACATTGCGTTATTTTCTTTTTTTCGGTTTATTGTCTATATGCCACTCTGAAAATGGTAACGGTTTCTGGTATAAGTATCCCTGGACATGAGAGAATCCTAACTTTTGTAATTCTCTGGCCTGGCTTTCGGTTTCAACACCTTCAGCTATAACCGGCATATTTTCTTCACGGGCAAGGCTGGATATGAAATAGACAATTCTGTTTGTTTCATCGAAAATTCCTGAGGTAAACTCCGAATCAATTTTAATGCTATCAGGCCTTACTTTATAAAGTTTTTTCAAATCAGCTAAACCGCTGCCGAAATCATCAAGTGAAATCTTAATACCGTTTTCTTTTAAAATATTTATATTATTGTAAAAGCTATCATTTATGTCTTTTACTGCCGATTCGGTGATCTCCAGGCAGATTTGATCAGCATTTATACTAAACGTATTAATTAATGACAAAACCCGGAAGTGGAAATCAAATTCATTTAATTGCCACGGAGATACATTAATATGCAGGAGAAAATCATTCGTAATTTCATATTCACGGCTAAATGCCCCAAACTCTCCAATAGCCGTTTCCAATACAAAATCACCCAATTCTTTAATTAAGCCAATTTCTTCAGCAACAGATACGAAAATTGATGGTGGTATTATGCCATTTTCAACTGACAACCAACGGCATAACGCCTCCGCACCTACAACCTTATTATTCGCCATATCAATAATAGGTTGATAGACTAAATAAAACTCACTACTCGCAATCCCCTTTTTTATATTTCCAGCGACCCAGACCTTTTGATCAAGTTCATGAGCCTTGATGTCATCATAAAACATAAATTCAGATTCTTTATTTTCTCGCATAGCCGTTAATGCCAGTTTCAGCTTGCCTTCATAATTTGATACATTTTCCCCTACAAAAGTTTCGCAAATAGCAATTTTATGAACATAAATATTTCTTAGACAAATAATATGATCAGGGAGATTTAAAATTGATAATTGCTCGATGAACTCTTCACAATGAGTATGACATAGCAACAAATATGTTTCAGTTGAGACTTTCAGTATGTCACAGTATCGAGAATATTTTTCTGATATTTTTGATTTTATATCATTTATAATCTCGTCATATTTTTTACTTCCATGTATCGCCTCAACAAACTCTAATCCATAGATACAAAGCATGCCAACTGCTAAGTAGGTTTTATTGTTGGTTTCAATAACAGATTTATTGATATAGAAGCAACTTCCTTGCTCACAAGAAACAAGATTAAGTAACCGCTCCATTCGTTCTTTGTATTTATCACTTATGTTATTAATGATTTTTTTCAGCTCAATAATCTCACTGCTGTCATTTTGCACAATTTCAATTTTGTCGTTGCGGTATACTGAATTCGCTAATTTTTTCAAATGCTCTATCAGTTTATTGGACTCTTTTTTAATTTTCTTTGTTATCTTTTCAACAACATACCATAATAAACAGAAGCAAACCAAACCACATAAAAACATCAATGTAAAATATTTATTGATGTTTGCATCCTCTGATTTCTGATAGTGAAAATAATGGAATCTGACATCTGGAAGTCTGGGGAGTGATATGACATTATCGGTATAGTTGCCACTGTTATTACTTATGTTATAACTACCTGATGAGTTACGAACA
Organism: Escherichia sp. 20412-1; assembly: GCF_003027595.1. Taxonomy (NCBI): domain Bacteria; kingdom Pseudomonadati; phylum Pseudomonadota; class Gammaproteobacteria; order Enterobacterales; family Enterobacteriaceae; genus Escherichia; species Escherichia sp. 20412-1. Next base: position 2,785 of record NZ_PYQM01000038.1, read on the forward strand.
ATAAGATGCAGCATTGATTTTTCATTACCTACCATAATTTTTTTATTCTGCTCCATGAATAAAATATCAGCTTCACCAGCCAATTTATTAAGATAATTACTAAAATATCTTTCATCAAGATCTAAATGCATTAACTTCAGAGCAAACGAATTTTTTTCTTCTTCGGATGGACGTAATGAAAACGAGAAACATTTTTTCCCTGCAATGCCATAGCAGTTATACCACGGTGACCATTTTGAATAAGTCCCTTTCGGCAATTTATTCCAGGGGCGAGATTCAGGATCAAAGTATTTATCGCTAATTTCACCATCAACCCCAGTAAAAGGTTTACCGGGTTCTGATTGGCCAAAAAACTTAATCACACCACCATCAGTTCGAATAAAGCTAAGATACTTCCCGTTATTCAACATTATCCCAACTAGATTAACGGAATCTATTTTTTTCATCCGATGGATGACTGCTTGTTTGATTTCATTTTCATCATGTAACAGATAAATAGCATCTTTTAACGCATCAGCTTCTTTTTCAATTTTAGAAAAAAATTATTTAAATTATTGTTAATAAGTATAAGATTAATACGTGAAGAATTTTCTTCTATTTTTTTATGAAAATCAATCGCCGTAATAAATGACAAAATAATATAGACTGTAACGGCTAATATAAGCGCAGTGTTAAATCTTGAATTTAATTTTTCAGTAATGCTATACATATTGGAGTTCTGACTAAAGTGTTATCAATAGTTCCGATATTACATCGTATAAAATTACTTATAATTGATGGTGTTAATATCCCTCATTATGATTTTATTACTTGAAACATTTCCTCCCAACGAATATACCATGATGAGAAGATTCATTTTTCCTTAATTTACAAAAGTGATTATCATAGTTTTTACTTTAACTGAACCAACATTGTTATACTTAATATTCGTGCTTTTGTCTCTTTTACCCACGCTACCGCCTTTCGTTAATTTTCAACGAAATAATTAAGATATGAAAATATTTATAAATGTCGACATAACTGTCACATACCGCACAGTTGCGCCATCGCCACTTTTACCACCCAAAAGAGGCATTAATATGTAATCTCAGCAATCCATTCCGTTTATTTATCTGTTCTTCAGATATGAGCAATGTGACTCTTTTAACCCAAATAAATTAATCAATAACCTTAGAGAAAGTGGTCATTATTAGTTGATTGCTAAGGCTGTAGAGCGCCCATCAACCTGAACAGATAAATACGTTGAGGAATACACGATCGATAAAACAATAAGGTGCAGTGGCAGACGACTATTTTATTTTTAAAACAATAGTCTGTGAACCATGCCTGGTATGAGTAGATTCTAGTGAGAGAAGGTTTTTGTAAGTTTAAAATCCTATAAAACATCAAATTAGCAGAATTTTAAACCAGATTAGAAATGTATTTTCTACATAACGAAACAATAGTTGCAACTATTTTCAGCAAATTTAACCAAAAGTGATAACATGCAACATTGTTGATGCAGATCAAAAAAAACGATTTTATAGTGCTGGGCGTTGTTTAAACTTTGTCCTCAAAAATCAAACTGTTACCATAAGAAATAGTTCACTGCGGAACTCAGAATAATAACGCGCAAAATAGCCAACAATTTAAATTATCACCATATCTAAAAATAAAGCTTTCCGATAACTTAAATTCGTATTATCACGACAACATTTATCACCATTCATCTCTTAAGAAAAACTTAACTTTAGCGTTATCAGATCGACTCGTTCTTTTAATCTATTTCCTGCCCAAACCCCAATCGGTGATAAATGACATCAGCACAATGTTGTACCAGCGCAACTGTTTTTCCTGAACGCTCTCAGCATAGACCGATCTTTCGCTAATATTTAATAGATATCTCTAAACAGGGGGATGTGTGGAAAATAAGAAATGCGAAAATGGTGGAATAAAAATTACAATCTGCTGTACATTTTATTTTTACAAATAAATTTTGCTGAAAGCTCGTGTAAAGAGGGAATAAGAAAACAGAGTGCGGACAACAAGTTCACACTCTGCACTAATTCATTTAGACGTGAGCAACGGGTTTTGGCGTGTGTCCGGCATTGCGTAGCAGCATCAGTAAGTAGATAAACGACACACTGGCGATCATGATAAACAGCAGATTATCAGAAAAATTCTGCATTAGCATGGCAGTAAAAGACGGCCCAAACAAACTACCCACGGTATAACTCAACAACAATGCTTGATTCATTGCGACCAGTTGATGATGTTCAACTTTCTCACAAGCCCAGGCCATCGCCACCGGATAAAGCGTAAAACCGGCTGCACCGAGGATGAACAATGCTGGAGCCATTGCCGCCTGACTTAACATCGCGATACTACCGAGAATGACGACAAATACCTGAACACGCAGTACCAGCAGACGACCAAATTTATCCGCCAGACGGCCAATTGGCCATTGCCCGAGGATACCGGCACTAACCAGTACCGCCATCCAGAATCCGATGCTGGCATTGCTAATCCCTTTATGATTGAGGTACAGAGGCATCAGACCATACAAAGAACCCAGAACGATTCCCGAGATAATGCAGCCATTCACGCCAAGTCGTGCCTGGCGAAGTTTTAGCATTGACGTCATGGGCGTCGAAGCATGATTTTCAGCCTGTTGATTCAGGATACGAGTAAACAGCAGCGGCAAGATCCCCGCCAGGGTCAACCCCGTAGCCCACGGCAATACGCTCATCAATTCGGTTGAAACTTTACTGAGCAGTAACTGGCCTAAAAACGTCCCCACATAATAAACCATCATATAGGCAGCAAGTAACCGCCCACGGTTACGTGACGTTCCGCTGCACATCAGCGCGCTTTCCACCACAACCCAAATCATGGCGCAACCGACGCCTGCGACGAAACGCCAGGCTAACCAGCTCCAGAATCCAATCATCAAACCAAGCCCGACACAGCCTGCCGCAAAAATGAAGGAAGCAAGGTAATAACTGCGATTAAACCCAAAGCGTTTAATGACATACCCTGTCAGTAAAGTACCGACCAGGTTGCCGGTAAAATAAGATGAACTGACGACACCGACCTGCCATGTGGGCAAATGCGCCTGGGCGAGCCATAGCGGCACCAGTGTATTTAACACCGCGATCGCCAGAGTCAACAAAAGTAAGCCAGACAGCAAAAGCATGACAGGCCGGGTATACGTGGACATGAATTAAAACCGTGAGGAAGCTCAAATTTCATGCGCATCATGCCACCACCAAAAACATTGTCAATGGGTGAAAATACGTACATAACGTAGCGGCTGTATTATCGATTTATATTACTCATTCATAACACTAATGACGAAAAGATAATCAGTCTCATCTACTTGTTTTTATTGAACTAACATAAAGTTCATGCATTTCGTTCAGTCGAAAAATTTCATGGTCACAGCAAACCTGGATTTCCCGTCTATGCTTTCAGGGCAACGCATCGCGTCTGAACGATTTCAGGCGTACCACTGACTCTCGAAAGGAGAAGAGAATGACCAAACCGTATGTTCGTCTCGATAAAAATGATGCTGCTGTTTTGTTAGTTGATCACCAGGCTGGTTTACTTTCCCTTGTGCGGGATATTGAACCTGACAAATTTAAAAATAACGTGCTGGCGCTGGGTGACTTAGCTAAATATTTCAATTTGCCTACCATTCTTACCACCAGCTTTGAAACTGGTCCTAACGGCCCACTGGTCCCTGAACTGAAAGCACAGTTTCCGGATGCACCTTATATTGCGCGTCCTGGAAATATTAACGCCTGGGATAACGAAGATTTTGTCAAAGCAGTTAAAGCGACAGGTAAAAAACAACTGATTATTGCAGGGGTGGTAACCGAGGTTTGCGTAGCATTTCCGGCACTTTCCGCAATTGAAGAAGGGTTTGATGTCTTTGTGGTGACTGACGCGTCAGGAACCTTTAACGAAATTACCCGGCATTCGGCATGGGATCGCATGTCACAAGCGGGGGCGCAATTGATGACGTGGTTTGGTGTCGCCTGCGAACTGCACCGTGACTGGCGTAACGATATCGAAGGCCTGGCGACGCTGTTCTCTAACCACATTCCTGATTATCGTAATTTGATGACCAGTTACGACACCTTAACGAAACAGAAATAAAAGAGAACCGGGGCCGAAACCCCGGTTATAACGCTTTAGCTGGCAACAGCCATACCCACGGTCATATGCAAACCGTAGAATACGCCGCGACCGATTAATTCCCCTGCAAGAAGCAGGATGAATGACACGGAAAGCAGCGGCACCGCAGGCTGAAAACCTTTTAACTGCGGAGCAATCCACAAGCACAGTGCCACAGCGATAAGCACAATCCGCCAGGCCATCAGTGCACCGTAATCCGGCACCAGCGCCGCAGCCTGTTGTACAGAAGAGTGAATCGTAGCGAGTTCAGCCCCCTGCATTACAGACATTACACCGCTCACCACCAACGCCAGCACTGAAATTGCCGGAAGTAAACGCATCACCCAGCCATTAACCCCCGCCAGACGCAGTAACAGATATCCCAGCAGCGGGCCACCCATAAACATGGTCAGGAAGAAGCCCATCGGTGTCCAGATGCTGTACCAGGTCGGTACGGTATCGATGCTGTTATACACACGTACCATCATCCAGACAAATACCACACCGAGAACCATCGTCACCACCAGCCACAGCGCGCGTAATACCGGTGACAGCTTTTTCAGCATTGCCAGCAACCAGCCGATGCCACCAACGGCAAAAAAGATCGAACCGCTGGCGATTTCGTTACTCAACGCCGAAGCGCCAACCCGATTGAGTGAGTTAAAGGCGCGCATCGGTGAACCAAGGTGAAGCATTGAGGCAATAAAGCCAATGCCCATCAGTACCCACAAGCCAAACATACAGGCAATAACCCGCTGTTGGGTATCGGCCCGAAGTTCACCTTTCAACAAGGCAAATGCCAGAACGATAAAACCGCCCACTACACACTGCCCGAAGACCGTGAAGATCATCAACGGCCATTCATGCCATCCACTTCCCATCTCACACCTCCTTCGGATTTGCCAGGTAGCCAGTGGTATCCCCGGTTGGGCGGCTGTTGGCGTTAGGTTTGATCACAATATTTGGTTTGGTAAAGTGCGCTCTTGGCAACGGCGCAACGGCGGCCAGATCGCCATGTTTTTTACGCAACTCGTCGATAGGGCCGAAATCCAGCGCCCGCAGCGGGCAAGACTCGACACAGATCGGTTTTTTACCTTCCGCGACACGATCATAACAACCATCACATTTGGTCATATGTCCTTTGGTTTCGTTGTACTGTGGCGCACCATACGGGCAAGCCATATGGCAGTAACGACAGCCAATACACACATCTTCATCGACAACGACAAAACCATCTTCACGTTTATGCATCGCGCCGCTCGGGCAGACTTTGGTACACGCCGGATCTTCGCAGTGATTACATGAAATCGAGAGATAGTAGGCAAATACGTTCTGATGCCAGACGCCGTTATCTTCCTGCCAGTCGCCGCCCGCATATTCATAAATTCGGCGGAAGCTGACTTCTGGTGTCAAATCTTTGTAGTCTTTACAAGCCAGTTCGCAGGTTTTGCAACCGGTGCAACGACTGGAATCAATAAAAAATCCATACTGGGTTGTCATCGGTTACTCCTTACACCTTTTCAACCTGAACGAGGTTTGTATGTGACGGATTCCCCTTGGCGAGAGGAGATGGGCGTTGAGTGGTCAGTACGTTGATACAACCGCCCTGATCAACACGTTTCGCATCGGGGTCATACCAGGCACCTTCACCCAATGCGACCACGCCCGGCATCATTCGTGGCGTTACTTTCGCCTCAATATGAACCTCACCGCGATCGTTAAAGATCCGCACCTTATCGCCATTGTTGATACCGCGTTTTTGCGCATCAATTGGGTTGATCCACATTTCCTGGCGACAAGCCGCTTTCAGCACATCAACGTTACCGTAGGTGGAGTGCACACGAGATTTGTAGTGGAAACCAGTAAGTTGCAGCGGATACTGTTTATTCAGCGGATCCTGATAACTTTCAAAGCCCGGCGTGTAGATCGGCAGTGGATCAATCACATCGCCTTCTGGCAATTCCCAGGTAGCTGCAATATCAGCCAGTGCCTGTGAATAGATCTCAATTTTGCCCGATGGCGTGGTCAATGGATTTGCCTGCGGATCTTCCCGGAAGGCTTTATAAGCAACGTGATGCCCTTGTGGATCACGCTTTTTAAAGATCCCCTGCTTACGAAACTCTTCAAAGGTCGGCAATTCAGGAATCGCTTCTCGCGACTGGGCATACAGGTGGCGCATCCACTCTTCCTGGGTACGCCCTTCAGTAAACTGTTGCTCGACGCCAAGGCGTTTTGCCAGTTCGCTGGTCATCTCATAGATGGTCTTACATTCAAAGCGCGGTTTAATCACCTGGTCATTGAAAATTACGTAGGACATATTTCCGCAGGAAGCATCCAGCGCAAAGTCCATCTGCTCAGAGGCGGTGCAATCCGGCAACAGGATGTCAGCATATTTTGCTGATGAGGTCATGTGGCAGTCGATAACTACAATCAATTCGCACTTCTTATCATCCTGAAGGATTTCATGGGTGCGGTTGATTTCCGAGTGCTGGTTAATCAGGCAGTTACCGGCATAGTTCCAGATCATCTTAATCGGAACATCCAGCTTATCTTTACCGCGCACACCATCACGCAGCGCTGTCATTTCCGGGCCGCGTTCAATCGCATCGGTCCACATAAACATGGAAATGCTGGTTTGGATCGGGTTTTCGAGGGTCGGCATACGGACAAACGGTAAGCTGTATGAGCCTTCGCGCGCCCCGGTGTTGCCACCGTTAATACCGACGTTACCGGTGAGGATCGCCAGCATTGAGATAGCACGAGTGGCGATTTCACCGTTAGCGTGGCGTTGTGGTCCCCACCCCTGGCTGATAAACGCCGGTTTAGTGCTGCCAATTTCCCGCGCCAGTTTGATGATTTTGTCCGCCGGAATACCCGTAATTTGCGAAGCCCATTCCGGCGTTTTAGCAACGCCGTCCGGCCCTTCACCCAGAATGTAGGCTTTATAGTGACCGTTTTTCGGCGCACTGGCAGGCAACGTTTTTTCGTCGTAACCGACACAATATTTATCGAGAAATTCTTGATCAACCAGGTTTTCAGTGATCATGACATATGCCAGACCATTAACCAGTGCGGCATCTGTTCCCGGACGGATCGGGATCCATTCATCTTCGCGCCCGGCACCGGTGTCTGTATAGCGCGGATCGATAATGATCATGCGAGCATTTGATTTCTGACGCGCCTGTTCGAGGTAATAAGTCACCCCGCCGCCGCTCATTCGCGTTTCGCCCGGGTTATTACCAAACAGTACCACCAGCTTACTGTTTTCAATATCTGACGGGCTGTTGCCATCAGCCCAGCCGCCGTAGGTATAGTTCAGACCTTCCGCAATTTGCGCGGAGGAGTAGTCACCATAATGGTTCAGGTAACCGCCACAGCAGTTCATTAAACGCGCAACCAGGGTATTTCCCGGTGGCCAGGAGCGGGTCATGGTGCCGCCCAGCGTACCTGTACCATAGTTCAGATAGATGGATTCGTTGCCATATTCTTTAATCAGACGCTGCATATTAGTAGCGATAATGTCGTAGGCTTCTTCCCAGCTAATGCGCTCAAATTTGCCTTCACCACGCGCCCCTACCCGTTTCATCGGATATTTCAGACGATCAGGATTATAAACGCGACGACGCATGGAACGCCCACGCAGACAGGCGCGCACCTGATGCAGGCCGTCGTAATTGTCATCACCGGTATTATCCGTTTCGACGTATTTGATCTCACCGTCCACGACATGCATACGTAGCGGGCAGCGGCTGCCACAGTTAACTGTACAGGCGCTCCAGACAACCTTCTCGTCAGAATTTGCCACAATGGCGTTATCGACAGCGTGCGCTATTCGACTAAAAGGTAATGTTAATGCGCTGCTGGCCATCGCCAGGCCGCCGATCGCTGTCGTTTTTACCAAACCACGGCGACTCACCTCAGCAGCCAATACCGCATCAGGGATTTTCGTTTTCATAATGGCTCACTCAAGCTTGCTTACGATTGATTCCAGTAACAAACCGTATTGTGTAATTATTTTTATAGCGGCGCGCTATATAGGTTTGTATACATCGAATGATTTGAAAATCAACGAGATAGATAGATTTTCACTCGAAAGTAGTATTACGCGTAAGTGAAATGTAATTATTGTTTGGTATCAAAAGGAGACAAAAAAAGCGCCCGCAGGCGCTTTTTAGATTCGGCATATTTAGATATTAGCCAATATATTCCAGTCCGTTCATGTACGGACGCAGAACTTCTGGTACTTCAATACGGCCATCAGCCTGCTGATAGTTTTCCATTACCGCAACCAACGTACGACCAACAGCCAGACCAGAACCGTTCAGGGTATGAACCAGACGGGTTTTCTTGTCTGACTTGCTGCGGCAACGTGCCTGCATACGACGTGCCTGGAAATCCCAGACGTTAGAGCAGGAAGAGATCTCGCGGTAGGTGTTCTGTGCCGGGATCCATACTTCCAGGTCGTAAGTTTTGCAAGCGCCAAAGCCCATGTCGCCAGTGCAAAGAATGATTTTACGGTACGGCAGACCCAGCAGTTGCAGGACTTTTTCTGCATGACCGGTCATCTCTTCCAGTGCCGCCATAGAGTCTTCCGGACGCACGATCTGAACCATTTCAACTTTGTCGAACTGGTGCATACGGATCAGGCCGCGAGTGTCACGACCATAAGAACCAGCTTCAGAACGGAAGCACGGTGTATGGGCGGTCATCTTAATTGGCAGATCATCTTCATCGATGATTTCACCGCGCACCAGGTTGGTCAGCGGAACTTCCGCCGTCGGGATCAGCGCGTAGTTACTGGTGTCAGCTTCTTCTTCCAGCGGACGAGTATGGAACAGGTCACCAGCAAATTTCGGCAACTGACCAGTACCGTACAGCGTGTCCTGGTTAACCAGATACGGGACATAGTTTTCGCTATAGCCATGCTGCTCGGTGTGCAGATCCAGCATAAACTGCGACAGCGCACGGTGCATGCGAGCGATTTGCCCTTTCATCACCACAAAGCGCGAACCGGTCAGCTTAACTGCTGCTGCAAAGTCAAGACCTGAGTGCATTTCACCCAGCGTCACGTGGTCACGAACTTCAAAGTCAAACTCGCGCGGGGTGCCCCAGCGACTAACTTCAACGTTGTCATTTTCGTCTTTACCTACCGGCACTTCATCTGCAGGCAGGTTAGGGATTGTCAGCGCGATATCGCGAATTTCAGCCTGTAAAGCATCCAGCTCGGCTTTTGCTGCATCCAGCTCTTCGCCCAGTTTGTTCACTTCCAGACGTAAAGGCTCAATATCTTCCCCGCGCGCTTTCGCCTGGCCAATGGATTTCGATCGGGAGTTACGCTCCGCTTGCAGGTTTTCCGTTTTGACCTGCAATACTTTACGACGCTCTTCAAGAGCGCCCAGCTTATCTACATCCAGCTTAAAGCCCCGGCGTGCCAGTTTTTCAGCGACTGCGTCTGGCTCATTACGCAGCAGATTGGGATCGAGCATGCTTATCCTGTGCTTATCGAATTAAATGGGAGATGTGGCCACAGCCTGCGACCACAGGGATACAGTAACAACATTACCGCAACGATAACATTAACGGTAGCGTTTTATGGGGCTATTTTGATCCTGTTCAGCCAGCCAGGCGAGCTTTTCGCCAATCTTGCCTTCAAGGCCTCTGTTGGTCGGGAAATAATAGCGTGTTTGTGCTATTTCCGGCGGGAAGTAAACCTCACCGGCGGCATAAGCGTTTGCTTCATCATGAGCGTAACGATATTCCTGCCCGTAGCCCATTTCCTTCATCAGTTTGGTCGGCGCATTGCGCAAGTGAACTGGCACGTCATAATCCGGACGTTCGCGAGCATCGGCCAGCGCGGCTTTAAACGCAGTATACACAGCGTTACTTTTTGGTGCGCAAGCCAGATAAACAATCGCCTGGGCAATGGCGCGCTCGCCCTCTGCCGGACCCACGCGGGTAAAGCAATCCCAGGCAGCTATTGCCACCTGCATCGCACGCGGATCAGCATTGCCGACATCTTCCGACGCTATTGCAAGGCAGCGACGTGCGACATATAACGGATCGCCACCGGCAGTAATAATTCGCGCATACCAGTAAAGCGCCGCATCGGGGGCGCTACCGCGCACAGATTTATGCAGCGCGGAAATCAGATCGTAAAAGCGATCGCCTTTGTTATCGAAGCGGGCACTGCGCTCACCGGCGATTTCCGTCAATAATTCTGTCTTCAGAACACGTTTACCGCTGTTATCGACTTCGGCCATATCCGCCATCATTTCCAGCGTATTTAACGCCCGGCGCGCATCGCCATTCACCAGTTCAGCAATCGCCCGACGCGTCTCATCTGGCAGAACAATATCTTGCCCACCGTAACCGCGGGTTTTGTCTTCCATCGCCTGAGTCAGTACTTGCTCAATATCCTCTGTGCTAAGGGATTTCAGCAGATAAACTCGGGCACGGGAAAGCAATGCCGAGTTAAGTTCAAACGACGGGTTTTCAGTCGTCGCGCCAATGAAAGTGATGGTGCCATCTTCAATATGCGGTAGAAAAGCATCCTGCTGACTTTTGTTGAAGCGGTGAACTTCATCAACAAACAGAATGGTGCGCCGACCGGCATTGCGGTTCTGCCGCGCTCGCTCGATTGCCTCGCGAATCTCTTTAACGCCAGAGGTGACGGCTGAAATACGTTCCACATCAGCATTCGCATAGCGGGCAATGACTTCTGCGAGGGTCGTTTTACCAGTACCGGGTGGCCCCCAGAGGATCATGGAATGCAAGTGCCCCGCTTCGATAGCACGCGGCAACGGTTTCCCCGCAGCCAGCAAATGCTGCTGGCCGATATACTGTGCTAAATTTTCTGGCCGCATACGCGCGGCCAGAGGTTGAAAAGTATTATCCGAAAAATCGAGCGACAGATTGCTCACTCAGGGCCTCTACTTACGTTGGTCATCTACCGTTACGCCTTGCGGCGGGGTGAAGGTAAATTTCGCTGCATCCACAGCACCGTTTTGCTGGGATTTCAGTTGATAACTACTGCGCTGATCGTCCTGCTCTACCGCACTAAACTGATGGATCGTACCATCGCGCCCCACATTAATGGTGAATTGCTTCAGATTGCCATTGCTGGCTTTCGGCGTCAGGATAAAGTCATCGCCATTCTGTTTGATGTTGTATTGCTGCCAGTCACTGGACTGGTTACGGGCAATCAGCATAAACGGCGTATTGCCGGTGGCATCTTTCAGCCAGGTTGCCGTGGCTTGTTCAACAAAGGGATTATAGAACCACAGTGTTTTACCGTCAGAAACCAGAACACTTTCATCCGGCTGAGTCATATGCCAGTTAAACAGATTAGGGCGTTTCACCCATAAATCCCCCTGACCTTCCTGTACAGCAGCGCCGCTACCGTCAGTGACCTTTTGCGTAAAGCTGGCATGGAAACTGCTGACTTTATCCAGGCGGCTTTTCAGATCGCTTGCGGCGTCAGCCCAAACGCTGCTCGCCACGAAGCTTGAGAGTAATGCACAGGTGATGGCAATTTTTTTCATCATTGTTCCTCAAATTACGTCACTCCCAAACGGGAGTTCCCTCTACTCTCTATTCCAGGCTAATAATCAGCTTGAGGAAAGAAGAAAATACTGAATTTTCAGTTGATGGAGTGCCGGATGCAACGTTATCACGTCTTATCCGGCCTACGATTCACCAATTAGTCAAATGGCGGTGGGGCCAGCACTTCACGATTACCGTTGTGACCCTGTTCGCTGACGATCCCCTGCGCTTCCATCTGTTCTACGATGCGTGCGGCACGGTTGTAACCGATGCGGAACTGACGCTGAACACCGGAAATAGACGCTTTGCGTTTTTCAGTGACAAACGCCACCGCCTGATCGAACAACGGATCCAGCTCTTCAGCACCGTCAAAACCACCCGCACCACCTTCACTTTCGCTGTCGGAAGTGATGCCGTCAACATACTGCGGACGACCACGGGCTTTCCAGTCCTGCACCACCGCATGTACTTCCTGATCGCGAACAAAGGCACCGTGAACACGTACTGGCATGGTGGAGTTAGGCCCGGAGTAGAGCATATCCCCCATTCCCAGTAGCGATTCTGCGCCAGCCTGATCAAGAATGGTACGTGAGTCGATCTTGCTGGATACCGTGAAGGCGATACGGGTCGGAATGTTCGCTTTAATCAGACCAGTAATAACATCAACCGAAGGACGTTGCGTTGCCAGTACGAGGTGGATACCCGCGGCACGGGCTTTTTGCGCCAGACGTGCAATCAGCTCTTCCACTTTTTTACCCACCGTCATCATCAGGTCGGCAAATTCGTCCACCAGCACCACGATATACGGCTCTTTTTTCAGCACCGGATGCTGTGCATCCATACTATCGCCCGGCTTCCAGTACGGATCTGGAATTGGCCGCATCATACGATCAGCTTCAGCAATTTTTTCGTTATAACCTGCCAGGTTACGCACACCAAGTGCCGACATCAGCTTATAACGACGTTCCATCTCGTTGACACACCAGCGCAGAGCATTAGCTGCATCTTTCATGTCGGTAACGACTTCCGTTAACAGATGCGGGATACCTTCATAAACCGAAAGCTCCAGCATTTTCGGGTCGATCATGATGAAACGCACATCTTCCGGCTGCGCTTTATAGAGCATACTCAGGATCATAGCGTTCACACCGACAGACTTACCGGAACCGGTAGTCCCCGCAACCAATAAGTGCGGCATTTTCGCCAGATCGGCAACCACCGGCTCACCGGCAATATCTTTACCCAATACAATCGTCAACGGTGATGGGTTATCACGGAACCTGGCGTTATCCAGCACTTCGCGCAAATAAACGGTCTGGCGTTTTTTATTCGGTAATTCCAGACCTACATAAGGTTTACCTGGGATTACTTCAACTACACGGACTGCCACTGTTGATAACGAACGGGCAAGGTCACGTGACAAGTTAGAAATACGCGCGGCTTTTACACCCGGTGCCAGGTTCAGTTCAAAGCGAGTGATAACTGGCCCTGGTGAGTAGTTAACAACATCGGCTTTAATGCGGAAATCAGCCAGGCGCGCCTCCACCAGACGTGCCATTTGTTCGAGCGCAAAGGTATCTACTGGCTCCACTTCGCTCGGCGGCGGCGTCAACAAATCCAGCGATGGCAACGGCGTTGTCGGCTTGTGCAACGGACGACTGTCGCCATTGCGCATTAACAGCGGATGAAGCAGGGTATCCTGCGGCTGCGGCACGACTGGTTGCTGCGGCTGTTGATACTGCGGCTGCGGCGCGACCGGTTGTTGCGGCTGCTGATATTGCGGCTGCGGCGCGACCGGTTGTTGCGGCTGTTGATACTGCGGCTGCGGCGCGACCGGTTGTTGCGGCTGTTGATACTGCGGCTGCGGCGCGACCGGTTGTTGCGGCTGCTGATATTGCGGCTGCGGCGCGACCGGTTGTTGCGGCTGCTGATATTGCGGCTGCGGCGCGACCGGTTGTTGCGGCTGCTGATATTGCGGCTGCGGCGCGACCGGTTGTTGCGGCTGCTGAACAGGTTCAACAATTGGCGTAAACAGCGGCTCGTGTGGACCATCATCCACTAATGCTTTCATCGGTGAAAATTCAAAATCATCCAGCGAGAACGGATTCGCCCCCGCAGGTTGTTCACCGGAATAACGTTGCTGCTGTGTCTGGACGAACTGACGAGCCAGTTCTGCCTCTGCAGCGGCATCTATTTCATCTTCCGGGTTAACTGGCACATCATGCTGATACTGTTCACCATAGCGTTGCTGCTGCGTCTGGGCGAACTGACGAGCCAGTTCATCCTGCTGCATTGCATCTATTTCATCATCGTTATACTGCCCGGCAGAATCGTACTGGTTGCGCTGCGCTTCACGTGCCTTCTCTTCCGCTGCACGCTGTGAGGGCAGCTTAATACCGTATGACGCCAGTTCACGACGCGTCGGAACACGAATACGCTTCGGCCTTGGCAACTGAGGGCCAATACCCTCTTTCACTTGCGGGCGCGGTCCACCGCTATTTGACAGGCTGAAGACAGGTGCAGCCACCGTCGCTGCGGCTCCCGTTGCCAGGGTCGCTTTCTTCACGCCAGATGCCAGCGGTGAGACTGCGGCTGCGGATTCTACCGGCGGCACTGCTGCAACACCTGGTCGTGCCAAAACAGGCTTGACCGGTTCTGGTTCTTTAACCGGTTCAGGAATCGGTTGATACCAGGCCGCAAGTTGCTCACGTTCACGCGCACGCTTCTCTTCCACTTCTTCAAAATAGTAAAGTGGCGGACGTGCAGGCTTTGTCTCTTCAACAACAGGTTCCGGTTCAACGACAGGCTGCTGTTCAACAGGTTGTGGCTGTTGATACAACGGCTCTTGAACGGTCGGCTGCTGATAAGTTTGCTCCGGCTGGTAAGTAGGTTGTGGAGCAAAAGTGGATTGCGATTCTTCAGCTTGCCAGGTGTTACCAACCACCGGTTGTTCCGGCGCAGGCGCATAATATGGCTGCTGAGGCTGCGCCGGTTGTTGCAGCGATTCGTTATATTGCACCGCAGGCTGCACATATTGCGGTTGCTGCGGGTAACCTTCGGATACAGGTGCAATTATCGGTTCACCCGCTTGCGGTCCAGGAACAGGTTGCCAGGCCACTGTGGGCTGTGTTGGTGAAATATCAACAGGTGCAGATGGTGGTGTCTGGGTTACCGGTTCAACCGGCGCAACCCAGCTTTGTGTCACAGTGGTCGCAGCCGCTGCAGCAGCTACAGGTTCGGTAATCGGCGCACCATTTAATAACGGATCGTATTCGTCATATTCTGGCTGCGTTGCACGATTGCCCGAAAAGAGGACGTCATCAGGATCGGCGGCGACACCGCGCGCCGTGTAGGTAATTTCTTCTTCATCATCCATCCGCTTGCCGGAGAACAACGCAGCGTCAGTTTTCCGCCCCATCGGATTAATGAATTTTTCGGCCAGACGTTTACGACGCGCTAATGCACCACGAAGGATCCGGGCACGGCGCGACTCATGTTGTTTGCCGTGACTCTCATCTTCATACTCTTCGTCGTCTTCATACTCATCTTCATCAACCCAGGTATCGTCGCGACGAGTACGGTTACTGGCAAATGTGAGAATGTTTAAAATCCAGCCGCCCAGTTTTTCGGCAATAGTCACCCAGGACCAACCGGTAAACAGCGTCAGGCCTGCCGCCCAGACGCAAAGCAGCGCAATCGTTCCCCCACTACTGTGTAACAGTGGCTGCAGCGTAGTGCTTAATAAACTCCCGATTACGCCACCGGAGGCAAAATACCAGATATCGTCAGCATTGATCGCCGCCAGACCACAGGAAGTAAGAATGATCGCCAGCACACCAATAATTCGCAGCGAGACGGCAAAATAATCAATGTATTCGTCGCTGGCCTGCTGACGCCAGGCAAACCAACAGCCACCGATGATAATGACGGGGATGGTGTAAGCCATGACGCCGAAAATGAAGAACAGGGTATCGGCCAGCCATGCGCCAGGTGCCCCACCTAAATTATGGATAGGCTCATGCCAGGCCGTTTGTGACCAACTGGGATCCGAAGGATTAAAGCTTAATAAAGCTGCCATCAACCAGACGGCAAACAGAACAATAAGAATCAGCAACGCCTCCAGAAGTCGGCGCCCGCTGCTTAACTTTGTCAATGTGACTTCTTTGTCTTCAGTGTATTCCTGGCTCAAGAAAGGCTCTCCAGGTTACAGGCTTTTCCTGCCCGATGCTAAAACGGACAACAGTACCAGGTTACCCCAGTACTGTTGCTGTATGGATTAACAGGAGTGTAATCAAAATACGCCGATTTTGCACCTGTTCCGTGTTAGCGCGTCTTAATAACCAGACGATTACTCTGCTTGACTTCTTCCATAACAACGTATGTCCGTGTGTCATTGACGCCAGGCAGACGCAGCAGAGTTTCCCCCAACAGCTTACGATAAGCTGACATATCCGGCACGCGTGTTTTCAACAGGTAGTCGAAATCACCAGATACTAAATGACACTCCTGAATTTCTTCAAGTTTTTGTACAGCGGTATTGAATTGTTCAAACACATCCGGAGCGCCACGATTCAGAGTAATCTCAACGAATACCAGAAGTGATGCATCCAGATAATGCGGGTTCAACAGCGCCGTATAGCCCTGAATAAACCCTTGTCTTTCCAGCCGACGCACACGCTCAAGGCACGGCGTTGGGGAAAGTCCCACACGTTTAGAAAGCTCGACGTTAGAAATACGCCCATCCTTTTGCAACTCATTAAGAATGTTACGATCGATACGGTCGAGATCTTTGCCAGGGCGCTTCTTGCTATCTACCATTATTATTGTCTCTCTGTATTCCTTCCCTACTCCTGTCTGACCCTGAAAACATCACTGTCCAGAGTCGCTACCCGTCACGATAGACCGAAATCATTAAGATTCACGGCGCGCAATGCCTGGGTCTACGGTGAGAAGACCGTTGCCTTGTGGCAGCTATCGACATCACGAATGGCGTCTGTCCACGCCATGCGTAGATTTCACTAGCACGGTAAACATGGTATTTACATGCATGATTATGCGCATATAAGAATACTGTTTTTTTCTTCCTCGAATGTTTTCGCAAAACGCCAGGTGATTGTCAAAGCAAAACATCGTTTTTTAGTACAACATGCCAGATATTCATTAACAGTCGCGTTTAATCATCATTTAATCGGCTTATAAACCGGAAAAATTAAGTAGCAGAGGTGATAATGACAGAAGAATTTGACACGCTTATCGCTTTTGACGATTGCACAAATCGTTAACAAAATCGTCATACTCTTTTTTTACGCCTGTAAATTCCCTACAATCCTGCCTATTGTCTGCCAACAACTATGGGGATCTCATGGGCACGACCAAACACAGTAAACTGCTTATCCTGGGTTCAGGCCCGGCGGGCTATACCGCTGCTGTCTACGCGGCACGCGCCAACCTGCAACCGGTGCTGATCACCGGCATGGAAAAAGGCGGCCAACTGACCACCACCACGGAAGTGGAAAACTGGCCAGGCGATGCAAACGATCTGACCGGACCGTTGTTAATGGAGCGCATGCATGAACATGCCACCAAATTTGAAACTGAAATCATCTTTGATCACATCAACAAAGTGGATTTGCAGAATCGTCCGTTTCGCCTGACTGGCGACAGCGGCGAATACACTTGCGATGCGCTGATTATTGCCACCGGGGCTTCTGCACGCTATCTCGGCCTGCCCTCTGAAGAGGCTTTTAAAGGTCGTGGTGTCTCTGCCTGTGCGACTTGCGATGGATTCTTCTATCGTAACCAAAAAGTAGCGGTTATCGGCGGCGGCAATACTGCGGTTGAAGAGGCGCTGTATCTGTCTAACATCGCTTCCGAAGTACATTTGATCCACCGCCGCGATAGTTTCCGCGCAGAAAAAATCCTCATTAAGCGTCTGATGGATAAAGTGGAGAACGGCAACATCATTCTGCACACCAACCGCACGCTGGAAGAAGTGACTGGCGATCAGATGGGCGTCACAGGCGTTCGTCTGCGCGATACGCAAAACAGCGATAACATCGAATCACTCGACGTTGCTGGCCTGTTTGTTGCTATCGGCCACAGTCCGAACACCGCCATTTTTGAAGGGCAACTGGAACTGGAAAACGGCTACATCAAAGTACAGTCGGGTATTCATGGCAATGCCACCCAGACCAGTATCCCGGGCGTGTTTGCCGCAGGTGATGTAATGGATCACATTTATCGCCAGGCCATTACTTCTGCTGGTACAGGTTGCATGGCGGCACTTGATGCTGAACGCTACCTCGACGGTTTATACGGCGAAAAATAATTTTACATATCAGTAACAAAAGTAAAAAAGGCGACTCCATGCGACTATGGGTCGCCTTTATTATTTCCCCGTTGTAACATTGCCCTGCAAAAAATTCTGATAACTCACCTGCTAAGCGTGCAATGAATAAATCCCGTCAAAAAGAGTTAACCCGCTGGTTAAAACAGCAAAGCGTCATCTCCCAACGTTGGCTGAATATTTCTCGTCTGCTGGGCTTTGTGAGCGGCATATTAATAATTGCCCAGGCCTGGTTCATGGCGCGTATTCTGCAACATGTGATTATGGAGAATATTCCCCGCGAAGCCCTGCTGCTTCCCTTTACTTTACTGGTACTGACCTTTGTGCTGCGCGCATGGGTGGTCTGGTTACGCGAACGGGTGGGTTATCACGCCGGGCAGCATATCCGTTTTGCCATTCGCCGCCAGGTTCTCGACCGCCTGCAACAAGCAGGGCCTGCATGGATTCAGGGCAAGCCAGCCGGGAGTTGGGCGACGCTGGTACTTGAACAAATTGACGATATGCATGATTACTATGCTCGCTACCTGCCGCAAATGGCGCTGGCGGTATCAGTGCCGCTACTGATTGTGGTCGCGATCTTCCCTTCTAACTGGGCTGCGGCGCTCATTCTGCTGGGCACCGCTCCATTAATCCCGTTATTTATGGCTTTGGTTGGGATGGGCGCAGCCGATGCGAACCGACGTAACTTTCTCGCGCTTGCTCGCCTAAGTGGACATTTCCTCGATCGCCTGCGCGGCATGGAAACACTGCGTATTTTTGGTCGTGGTGAAGCCGAAATTGAAAGCATTCGTTCTGCTTCGGAAGATTTCCGTCAACGGACGATGGAGGTGCTGCGACTGGCATTTTTATCCTCCGGCATTCTGGAATTCTTCACCTCGCTGTCAATTGCTCTGGTGGCGGTCTACTTTGGTTTCTCCTACCTCGGTGAGCTGGATTTTGGTCACTACGATACTGGGGTGACGCTGGCTGCGGGTTTTCTCGCACTCATCCTTGCGCCAGAGTTTTTCCAGCCATTACGCGATCTCGGTACGTTTTATCATGCTAAAGCCCAGGCGGTTGGCGCAGCCGACAGCCTGAAAACGTTTATGGAAACCCCACTCGCTCATCCACAACGCGGTGAGGCGGAGTTAGCGTCTAACGATCCGGTGACCATTGAAGCCGAGGATCTGTTTATCACTTCACCAGAAGGTAAAACGCTGGTCGGCCCGCTGAATTTTACTCTGCCAGCAGGCCAACGTGCGGTGTTAGTTGGTCGTAGCGGTTCAGGTAAAAGCTCACTATTGAATGCGCTTTCCGGTTTTCTTTCCTATCAGGGATCGCTACGAGTCAACGGCATAGAATTGAGCGATTTATCACCGGAATCGTGGCGCAAACATCTCTCCTGGGTTGGGCAGAATCCGCAATTACCGGCGGCAACACTACGGGATAACGTACTGCTAGCGCGACCTGATGCCAGCGAACAAGAGTTACAAACAGCACTGGATAACGCGTGGATCAGTGAGTTTCTACCGCTCCTGCCACAAGGTGTTGATACGCCTGTTGGCGACCAGGCAGCCCGCCTTTCCGTGGGTCAGGCGCAACGCGTGGCGGTGGCTCGTGCGTTACTAAATCCCTGCTCGCTATTACTGTTGGATGAACCCGCTGCCAGCCTTGATGCTCACAGCGAGCAGCGTGTGATGGAAGCACTGAATGCCGCCTCACTGCGCCAGACTACGTTAATGGTCACCCACCAGTTAGAAGATCTTGCTGACTGGGATGCCATCTGGGTAATGCAGGATGGTCAGATTGTCGAGCAAGGACGTTACGCGGAGTTAAGCGTGGCTAATGGTCCTTTCGCCACATTACTGGCCCATCGTCAGGAGGAGATTTAAATGCGCGCTTTGCTACCCTATCTGGCACTGTATAAACGCCATAAGTGGATGTTAAGCCTCGGTATTGTGCTGGCGATTATTACTCTGCTCGCCAGTATCGGTCTGTTAACACTTTCCGGCTGGTTCCTCTCCGCATCGGCTGTAGCCGGTGTCGCAGGCCTGTATAGTTTTAACTATATGCTGCCCGCCGCAGGTGTGCGTGGCGCGGCAATCACCCGTACCGCCGGTCGCTATTTTGAACGACTGGTGAGTCATGACGCGACTTTCCGCGTATTGCAGCATCTGCGCATTTACACCTTCAGCAAACTATTGCCACTCTCCCCTGCCGGGCTGGCCCGCTATCGCCAGGGTGAATTACTCAACCGTGTCGTGGCGGATGTTGATACGCTCGATCATCTTTATCTGCGCGTTATTTCGCCGCTGGTAGGTGCTTTTGTGGTGATTATGGTGGTGACCGTCGGGTTAAGCTTCCTTGATTTCACCCTCGCCTTTACGCTGGGCGGCATTATGTTGCTGACGTTGTTCCTGATGCCTCCGCTGTTTTATCGCGCCGGAAAGAGCACTGGGCAAAATCTGACTCACCTTCGCGGTCAGTATCGCCAACAATTAACCGCATGGCTGCAAGGGCAAGCCGAGCTGACCATTTTTGGCGCCAGCGATCGTTATCGCACGCAGTTAGAGAATACCGAAATTCAGTGGCTGGAAGCGCAACGCCGCCAGTCCGAACTGACCGCGTTATCACAAGCGATTATGCTGCTGATTGGCGCGCTGGCGGTGATCCTGATGCTATGGATGGCCTCCGGTGGCGTTGGTAGTAATAATCAGCCTGGCGCGTTAATTGCGCTGTTTGTCTTCTGCGCGTTAGCTGCATTTGAAGCGCTGACTCCGGTGACTGGCGCATTTCAGCATCTGGGGCAAGTGATTGCCTCTGCCGTGCGAATCACTGACTTAACGGACCAAAAGCCGGAAGTTACCTTTCCTGATACCCAATCCAGTGTTGCCGATCAGGTATCCCTGACATTACGTGATGTTCAGTTCACTTATCCGGAACAATCACAACAAGCGCTTAAAGGGATTTCCCTTCAGGCAAACGCCGGAGAACATATTGCGATTCTCGGGCGAACCGGATGCGGCAAATCAACTCTGTTACAACTGCTGACTCGCGCATGGGATCCACAACAAGGCGAGATTCTGCTTAACGGTAGCCCCATTGCCAGCCTGAACGAAGCGACTCTGCGCCAGACCATCAGCGTTGTGCCGCAGCGTGTGCATCTGTTTAGCGCCACGCTGCGAGATAATCTATTACTCGCTTCGCCTGGCAGTAGTGATGAGGCTCTGGCGGAGATCTTGCGCCGCGTCGGTCTGGAGAAATTGCTCGAAGATGCAGGACTCAACAGTTGGTTAGGTGAAGGCGGACGTCAACTCTCTGGTGGTGAACTGCGCCGTCTGGCTATCGCCCGCGCACTATTGCACAATGCGCCGCTGGTATTGCTGGACGAACCTACCGAAGGTTTAGATGCCACAACAGAAAGTCAGATCCTTGAATTACTTGCAGAAATGATGCGTGAGAAAACGGTGTTAATGGTCACTCACCGACTTCGCGGACTCTCTCATTTCCAGCAAATAATAGTGATGGACAACGGGCAAATTATTGAGCAAGGTACTCACGCAGAACTGCTTGCCAGACAGGGGCGTTATTACCAGTTTAAGCAGGGTTTGTAAGCTATTATTGAACGATCCGACTTGCGTAGTGGAGTTTTGCGGTCATGCGCCTGGTTCAGCTTTCTCGCCATTCAATAGCCTTCCCTTCTCCGGAAGGCGCATTACGTGAGCCTAACGGCCTGCTGGCGCTGGGGGGCGATCTTAGCCCCGCGCGCCTGTTAATGGCTTATCAGCGTGGTATTTTCCCATGGTTTTCTCCTGGCGACCCCATTCTCTGGTGGTCGCCGGATCCACGCGCAGTATTATGGCCGAAATCACTGCACATCAGTCGCAGTATGAAACGATTTCATAAACGCTCGCCTTACCGTGTCACGATGAATCATGCCTTTGGTCAGGTCATTGAAGGCTGTGCCAGCGATCGCGAAGAAGGAACCTGGATTACGCGCGATGTGATTGAAGCCTACCACCGCTTACACGAGCTGGGTCATGCCCACTCCATTGAAGTCTGGCATGAAGACGAGCTTGTCGGCGGCATATATGGCGTAGCGCAGGGAACGCTATTTTGTGGCGAATCGATGTTCAGCCGGATGGAAAATGCGTCCAAAACGGCGCTCATGATCTTCTGCGAAGAATTTATCCGTCATGGCGGCAAAATGATCGACTGCCAGGTGCTTAATGATCACACGGCTTCGCTTGGAGCCTGCGAAATTCCCCGGCGGGATTACCTCAATTACCTCAATCAAATGCGCCCGGAACGATTACCGAATAATTTCTGGGTGCCGCGGCAATTGTTTTCGCCACAGAAATGAATGTTTTCGGCACATTTCTCTCCAGAGTGTTATAATTGCGCTCGCAGAGTTGGTTACGCTCATTACTCCGCTGCCGATAAGGAATTTTTCGCGTCAGGTAACGCCCATCGTTTATCTCACCGTTCCCTTATACGTTGCGCTTTTGGTGCGGCTTAGCCGTGTGTTTTCGGAGTTATGTGCCAAACCTGTTTGTTGCGATTTAGCGCGCAAATCTTTACTTATTTACAGAACTTCGGCATTATCTTGCCGGTTCAAATTACGGTAGTGATACCCCAGAGGATTAGATGGCCAAAGAAGACAATATTGAAATGCAAGGTACTGTTCTTGAAACGTTACCTAACACCATGTTCCGCGTAGAGTTAGAAAACGGTCACGTGGTTACTGCACACATCTCCGGTAAAATGCGCAAAAACTACATCCGCATCCTGACGGGCGACAAAGTGACTGTTGAACTGACCCCGTACGACCTGAGCAAAGGCCGCATTGTCTTCCGTAGTCGCTGATTGTTTTGCCGCCTGACGGGCGAAGAGAAAGAACGAGTAAAAGGTCGGTTTAACCGGCCTTTTTTGCGCCCGGGATTAAGGAAGAAAATAAATATTGGGTATGGATTTTAAAAACTGCCTGTACGGCAGTGAACCTGATGCCCCATGCGGCGAAGGTTCTCAAACATTTCTAAGCTGCCTGTACGGCAGTGAACCTTTTGAATTTTCTAAAATGTCATCAAGCTTTTTTCTAAGCTGCCTGTGCGGCAGTGAACGAAACGCCGCCAGCATATTGCGCTGCTCGATCTTTCTAAGCTGCCTGTGCGGCAGTGAACTGATCGGCTTCTTCCGGCCACCAGGTTTCGCTTTTCTAAGCTGCCTGTGCGGCAGTGAACGCGATGCGCCCTGGCTAATCATTATAGACGAGTTTCTAAGCTGCCTGTGCGGCAGTGAACTGAAATAATAGCAGACTATCCGATTGATTTACTGTTAAAAATCACAAAATCACAGGTTCATACCCTTTTTCGAGACGTCAAAATAGTAATAAACAAAATCAATGAGTTACATGTCACTCTAAAAAATGGGTCGATTGGTATTTCTTCACTCTCATATTTCCCTCGTAGCTTTTGATAAACAATTGATCAGAACGCATACGACCATAATCTCGGGCGAATGAATCGTGTGTTCATTGCGTAACCAAACAAATCAATCTAAATAAATTCTTCTTGACCGTTTTGCTCCAACTCCCTATAGTAGCGCCCCGTTGCCCCCCATGTGGTAAGGCAGCAAAAATTTGGTGAGGTGTCCGAGTGGCTGAAGGAGCACGCCTGGAAAGTGTGTATACGGCAACGTATCGGGGGTTCGAATCCCCCCCTCACCGCCATCTTTAAAGAAGAGCTCGTGCGAAAGTACGGGCTTTTTTTGCATTGATCCGCCATGAATAAAAAACACGTACTTCCTCTACGAAAGTACGTGAAGGCCAGTGGCACATTAATCATAGGATACGGCAAATATCGCTTTGCTTTGGACTTCTCCTGGCTGTATCGCTTCCTCCTTCACGCGGACATATTTCGCGGTAATCGGGAAGGTGTACTGATTCTCAATGGCCGCCATTTTAGTTAATTTGTTCATCAGGGTATCACCCAACTTTAACGGTGTCGTTGCGTTACCATTATAAATCTGGAACCCAACCCCCTTAGCACCATTAAGCGATGTGTTTTTCAGAATGGTTCCACTATCATCCCATTCACCGCGCGCAACTTTAAAAGTCACTGGATTAGTCGTGACCTTATTAACACTGTCGCAATTGAGGAGCAGATTTGTAGAGCCTGTTTTAGTATCATTTGCTGATTCAACCTCACTTATAGCTATATCTGGCATTTGTATTTCGTAAATCGATTGCGAGAAACTACAGGTTGTGGGTTTATGTTTAATATTAAATATTAGTTTTTGCTTATAAGATTCGTTTAAGCTTGACAGACCAAAGAGATAGCAAAGTAACGACGCAAGCGGACCTGAAGAACAGACATTATTAGATGTAAAAATAGCTGCAGCGTTTTTTAACTGGAATGAATCACCTGTTGCAATTACTAGTTCGCCCTTACTCCCTGCTTCATCATACGAAGTAGGTGGTATATATGAGGCAGTTAGCTTCATTTCTTTATTATTAATAGTATTACTGACGGAATAGGTTTTGGGTGAAACAATATCCCTGGGTGTGTCTACCGGAAATCCATCAGCCTCAAGCGTCAACTTAATATAAACAGATTCACCACCCGGCTTATCTTTCATTTCAATAATATAATCTCGTAACGATGTTGAAAAATACATCTTATCAGTCAAAGCGTCACATACATAATCGCCATCCTTTAGATTAGGGTTGAAATTTACTGTTATCTCATTACCTTTTGTGAAGTCTAAATTAATTGCCTGAGTTGCCTCCAGGTTATTTGTATAGGTACATTTAGCCTGCCCAAAAAATGGCAAAGCCAGTAGAAACAAAAACCAATATTTCTTCATAAACAAATCCTTTAGCGACAAATATAAACTTTATTCTCATCAATAACGTTATCAAAGGTAATAGTGCAGAATTGTTCCTGCTGTTTATTAACCGAGACGCGAATCGCCGCGGGAACATCATTGGTGCGAATAAATATCCGACTTCCCTGTCCTACCAAGCCCACATTGTTGCCGCTTTCATCTTCAACCTCATAACCAAACGGCAACGGAGAGCCATCAGGGCGTTGGGAGATGAAATACCAGGGCTTGCGTTTATCAGTCTCAAACTGCGTCATCACTACCGCACCACGATAAGGAACGGTGTTTTTACGGTTACCCAGTAGCGCCACATCGCTTTTACTGTCGGCAATATCCAACATCAACGTATTTTCACGATACGGCGTCAGGTTGTCATAAATAGCGTAGCCTCTGCTATCCGTGGTCAGGTAACGATATCCCTGCACCGCTGCTCCCTCCAGTCCCGGCGCTTTGACGATGGCGAACGTATCAGAAAGTCTGGGAGCCAGTGCCACCCCGTCCGACCACGCGACTAAACCGCCTTGAATATTACCGCTAATCTGTTGATATCTTTTCGACTGGCTATAGCTGCCACCAATAGTCGCCAATGGCGCACGCCAGGTCAGGTTTGCACCTGCTGTTGTTTCGCTGCCCTGGTGTTGATGGCTTAAGTTAGCCCCGTAGCTGAACTGATCGCGACTCCCCGCTACACCGCTGAGGCTGGTATTATTCGACCGATAGCCGTCTTTATCAAAAGTGGTCGAGTTAGAAACAAATAAATCTCGTCGTTTTTCAGTGATTCCATCGCCCCACGAGAAGGGAATTGAGAAATATAAGTTAATGCGTCTATCTTCGCGGTTATCTTCATCGTAGGTCTGGCTAACAGACAAGGTATAACTAAGGCGTTCCCAGGAGTTCGAATAGCTGAGTTGATAATCTTTCCCTGTCCCGCTGCGTTCCCAATAATCCCGCCATTGACCACTGACCGACAGATATCCCCAATTTTCCGGTAATGACTGGTTTATATTTACAGAAAAGCTGTTCTTACGACCAAAATCGTACTGATAATAGTCGGCGATATCATAAACTGAGTCATCTTCTCGATTATAACTTTTCCTGTTATTTGCCCACACGTGATCGTTAAAAGTACGATAATCCCGAGAAGAATAACGCCAGGCCGCCAGCGAAAATTGCGTTCCACTTTGAGAGAGATATTTGTTCCAGGCAATCTGATAACTTTGACCATTAAACACATCACCGTTATCTTGTTCACTATGGGAATGGGTAAAATCAACCGATACAGCACCAATCGGTGTATTCCATCCCGTGCCGAGAACAAACGATGAGTAATTATCAGACAACTGCGTGCCAGCATAGAGAGTCAGCAAATTATTAAGGCCATACTGATAGCTTCCCTGAATAAAATCTGACTGATCGCTGGCTCCCTCGATACGACTACGTCCGGCAGCAAATTCATATTTCGAAACGCCCAGTTGCAACATATTTGGTACAGATGAATAAGGTACACGATAACGCGATACCGAACCGTCAGCTTCTTTAACGGTAACATCCAGATCTGCACCACCACCAGCAAGTTGCAAATCATCAATGGCGAATGGACCTGGCGGAACCTCTTTCTGGTAAACCACAAAGCCATTTTGTTCGATAGTGACAAGTGCGTTACTTTGGGCAACACCACGCACCACTGGAGTAAAATTCTGTTTAGAGTTCGGCAACATCTGCATATCGCGCCATAGGCGTACACCGCGAAAACGCACGGAGTCAAAAACATCAGAACCGGTATACATTTCACCAGCACGCAATGTGCCAAGAATTTGTGGAATTCCGCGCTCCAGATATAACGTGTTACTCTTCCATTTACCGCTGCTCTCGTCACTTTTCGTATAATTGGCATTTGAATGCAACTGCCAGCCCAGAAGATTCAAACCACTATTCAGATTTAAATAGCTACTTTTATTATCTCCTCCGTGCTTATAATTACTGTAATACTGACTGGCATAATAAGATGTATATAATGCGTTAATCCCGCGATCCCATGCCTCAGGTGGAGCATATCCACGTTCATATTCAACAATATAGGCCTGAGGTACATTTAATTTCAGGTCAAAATGCCCAATATCATAGATTTGGTATTACCTTTCAGTTCAGGAATAGTTATCCAGTTCGCTGAATTATTTTTTATATTAATACCATTACTGACAGTTCTGATATTCAGTCGAGAAAAACTTCCTTTATCGACACCAGCTATACCCTCCGGACGATAAATAAATTTGATGCGGTTTTGCATCGCGAATTTAATCTGGTTTTTACCTTCATTTTTCTCACTATTAGGTGGAATGTCCAGGACATTAAGGAAGAACAGGCTTTCGCGATCTTTAGGTAGGGTATTCGTCAGTTTCTTAATTTTAAGTTGTTGCCCTTCCCCCCCCTTTTACATGAGCGACCGGTGGCGTCAACACGAACGGAACATGAATTTTTTCTGGGGGCTGGCTGGTATCGCCATTATCAATCCATGACTGAACCAGGGCGCTACAATTACCTTCATTCATTAACTGAACGGTAATCTCTTTTTTCTGTTCTGGATAAATAACGCGAGTACCGTAGATATAGACACCACCCCACACAGGCGTGACCATGCCGGCCAGCAAAAAGGCTATTAACTTTTTCATGGCAACACTCCTTGTTGTAAAATATCGGCGGCCGCAGCCGCCGATAAGCAAAGTATTAATCTGTTACGACAGTCATTGTTATCGTAGAATTAACCTCACCAGTACTCACGTCAGCACCTGATTTTGCGTATTGCGCCGTAAAATGCAAATCATAGTTACCATCTTGAGATGGTGTTAATTCAACAGGCTTATTACCAGTAATCTGGTTGCTGGCGCTAGTCTCTTGTCCATAAAAGACAGCAAAACCAACACCCTTTGCATCACCAGTATTACGAGTAATATTTAAATCCGCTCCTTCAAATTGGGTACTGGAGAAAGTAATTCTTGGTTTGACACCTTCCCCACATTTAACTTTTAATGGTAAAGATGTTGTATTTGAATAATTAGTAACGGTATCGCCAACTTGTACATTTTCAAATTGTTCAATACCAATCTCGCTCATCTCAATTGTTGCATTATCACTGCCACTCAGGAACTGACACGTAGTCCCTACAACTCTACCGTTAATAATTAACGTACCCATTGCATTCTCCACTTCCGCAGCATTCCCTGCGCTCATAAAAAGAGAAGATAATACTGCAACTGCAATAATTGAACGTTTCATAGTCTATTCCTTAACTGATTTATTCCAGGTGATTAAGAGTCTCTGTCCTCTCGGAAATGAATTTCGCAAATTAAACTTGTTATCGCAATGTAAACAGGTTGTTTTTTTGTGATTTAAGTCAAACTGTCAAAAATATGTAACAAACAAAAAAATACCCATGAAAACATTCACCTTGTTTACTATTCGGCATTATTTGATGTCTTTGCACGGTAGATTAATACGTATAATTAATTGCGGGTTGTTTATTTTAAATAAATATCCGTATACTGATAACAGTGTTGGGTATTGAACTCTTTATGCTATTTCCAGCCAGAAGGAGGCTTTTCAATAGACAAAAAGACCTGACTGTAAGGCCAAGTCTTTTATACATTACATTACAACTAACCAATCAAAACCAGGGAATAGTTGCTGTTGCGCTTAATCCATAACTACTGAATTCCCCTTTCACCGGTTCAGTGAGCAAATCACCATGACGGATAAACAGCTTGAACTGTTGCTGACTCGATAAACTCTTCATATTGAGAAAGGGTAAATCGGTCCGCCGTTCAGTTTGCGTCGCCAGTCGCTCAATTGCCTGTTCTTTAGTGAGCCAGCCCTTTTTTACTGAACGCCTTAACAGACGCAGGGGGTTACTTTTAACCTGCACACGGCTTACCACTCGCCAGCCTTTTATTTCAGGAATAGGAGTGACAGGTGAACATTGGCAATAGTCCGTAAGTCCTTTACGCCACGTTGAGGCTTCAAGCGCCTGCAATGCCGGGGCGCTGCCGTGTAAGCGTAAACGCGCTCCCGGCGTAACATTCACGTCCGGGAAACTCACGCCGATATCACCTTGCCCTCTTGCGCCTAATGCCCGGTGCAATTTGGCAAATAACGCTGCCATCAACATTTCACTCGAAAATTCAGGATCTGGCAGAACGCGGATCTCAAGGTAGTGCTCCATTGGCAGCTCCTTATTCCGCTTTCTCACCAAAGACACCGCCACGAATCAGCACTGCCATCACGTAGTGCTGCTGATCAACGTCTGGTTTCACTCCTTTAGTCACCCAATTGTCCAGTAAAGTGTAAAAATCGAGTTTTTCTTTCGGTTGGCGGCAAGCAACGCCTCGGCTGGTTACAGAGCCATAAGGCTCCACGGCGATAGCCCCCAACTCATCAACCTTCGGATGCCAGGTGTCAATAGTACGTAAAGCGTTGCCAATTTTTTGGGAGTGAATACCGGCAATGCCTGCAACCTGGTACAACACGCGACTTTTGCTACTGTTGCTGTCGAGCACCAGTTCCTGTGATGGGAAGACTTCTTGCCCGGCACCGAGGCGAACCTGCGCTTCAACGGTAAGCATCACCCACTCTTTTCCGATTAATCCTTGTTCAATTATTGTCGTCAGTTCTGTGACGCTACTCTGGCCTTGATCAAATTGACGCAAGGAGAAGTCATGACTGTTAAAAGTCCAGGACGAATCATTAGCAGTAACTTTCACCTGGATCTGCTCAGCACCAATGCGGTTGCGCCACAAAAAACGACCATTTGCCAGATTCAGCGCATAGCGAAGCGCCAGCTCTTTAAAACCATGCTCGCTGATATAGCCGTCAATAACGTCGGAAAGCGCCTCCTGATAGGCCATATCATTACATACTGAAGGTGAAGATAAATTACCCAGCACTCGCAGCGTAAACACCACTTTTAGCGTATCAGCATCTACCGGAAGCGAGGCTACATCTACCCGCTGCAAGTTGGCTTTTTGGATTTCAGCATCCAGTTTGGTGGGGTCACTGGTAATCGTGTTTTTCAGGCGATTAGAAATGGTTCCGCGAACCGCTTTCTCCTGAATCTCAATGGGTTGCCATTCATTTCCTTGCCAGTTACCTGCGTACATCGCCGCGTCAGACGTTGCCAGTTTGCGTTCAAATGCCAGTACCGACGCCGTTTTTATTGCTACAGGAGCCTTTGCCATAATTATGTCCTTATTCTGAATCGTCATCTTCATTAGTAGTAGGGTCGTCAACGAGTGGTATTGCCGAGCAATAGTAGCCAGTGTCCGTCGTACGATAGCGCCACATCAGCGGTTGCAAATCAGTAATGCGATGTAATCCACGCCATTCGCCAATGCCATAAACCGCTTCGGCAAAAGCAAATGGCGTCACGATGTCGCGTGCATTTTCCACTTCACCAGGTGCGTAAACAGGAGAAATGCGTTGGTAGCCACACATTAACGGCACCAGGAAACCGGTCATCGGCTTCGGCTGGTATATCCATTTTGCGCTGTTGTTTTCTGCCGGAGATTCGGCCTGATATTTAATCGTGGCAAAATCAAGCCAGGCATCAAGCAACAACATGTCGGGATGTTGTTGGTGATGTTCAGCCAGCCATTCGCTGCGGTCGTAAAGCGCGTAACCTGGCATTAAACGCCAGATGATTTTACGCAGTTGCTTTTCATCTTCAGGCGCATGAAAAAGCTGAGGATCGCGCATGTCAACAATGCTGCCGCCCGCCAGTTTGTGGCTCTGGCAGAGCATTTTCAGATGGTCACAAAGGGCTTTTCTACCGTATTCACCATTGGTAATTTCGCCATTACATTCAATCAGCAGAGAGACCGTCAGGTGCATACGCCCCTCTTCATTAAATGAGGCGGTTTTACCTTCTCTGGTTAGTGGATTACGGGTGAGAGCGAACTGAAAATCGCGCCCGGAGCTGTACGCCTGAATATGTTGTTCATGGCTAACGACCGCGCAACCGTCAAAACTTACGCCAAATTCATCCACCACTTTGCGAGAAAGCGCATGAACATAGCCGAGAAAATGGGTCATCGACGGGAATCCCCAGGTCAACCCGGAAACAGCGTTGGCGTTTTCGATGCGTACATGGGGTAACAAGAGCAGATAACTCATTTCAGCGCCTCCTGCAAAACGGCTTCCATTTCACGCATCCGTTGAGCGAACAGGGACTGACTGCGCCACTCTTTTTGCTCGATAGCACCTACATCGAAACTGGCTTTTTTCAGGCGATAGTTCAGCCAGCGCGCGAAATCCTCGGCCACCCTACCCTGCCAGTCGTTTTTTTCACGCTCCAGTTTGAAAGCCTCATCTGACAGGCTCCGCCACGGATCCAGCCACAGTTGCTGGTGGCGAGGTAAATCTGGTGATTGCGCGGACCATCCCTGCCATTTTTCTTGCTGAAAAGAGGATGCCTGCATGAACAGCAAATCTATCAACTCATCAATATATTTCGCGCGCGCAGTACGAATATGAACATTATTTATGTCAACCTTCAGCAGGTAAGTCATCCGGGCTATGATGCCTGAAGCCGCCCGATTGAAATCGCCGCGTAGGGAAAAAATACTGCGCATGTTTTGTGGCGCGCGATCCAGCGTCGCCCAGGTGGGCGGCATTGATGGCAACAGCCAGACACGGCCAACTCTGGCACTGTTTAGCAGGGAGATATTCTGTTGATTTCCACCTCCATAATGCATCTCTGCAAGATTCGGGAAACGAATATCTGGCTGTGAGTGCCATTTACCTGCTTTGTGCGCATCGCGAATAGCTTTTGATTCCTCGCTAAAGCGCACGGCAGTTAGCTTTTCATACATCACCTGTGCCAGCGAACTGGAAAACAGCGGGCAGAGCAGATGATAGCCATCATCGACAGGGAAATAGATTTGCTTCGAAAGTTTATGTGCTTTTATCCACTCCGAAGCATATGCTTCACTAAAGCATTCAACCCATTGTTTTAATTGTTCATCATCCAACGCAAAGGCATTTAATAATTGATAATCACCACGTTTTAAGCTGGCGAGTAATGAATCACCGTTGACTTCCGTTAGCAGTAGTTTTGCAACATCAAAAACGGCTGCATTGCCTTCAGCATCCTCTTTAATAATTGCCAGTGATGCTGTATTTAAATATCCCTCACTGACGAATTTCTCCAAATAACGCCCATATGCTTTGGAGTCACCATTACTATATTTTGCCCCGTGGGAGATTATCCTTATAGAACGAACACGCTTTGCCGCATCCGTTAACCAGTTACGTGGCAGGTAGCGTGCTTCGAGTTCCTGTCGCTCCAGAGCGATAACGCTGGCGTCGTCGCCCTGCTCCAGTCGCTTTGCTGCTTCTTTTTCAAAGGCATCGATTTTGGGTTGCCTTCGCGAAGCAATGTAGTCAGTGATAAATTGTATTAGCGCCGTTTTTTCCATTTCGGCTCCTTTTCGTTAATCCATCAAATTGAAGTTGCTCCCTGACTTCACTGAAAAATCTCCGTAGCCCAACCAGGCTTCAGTACAACGACACATACAGTAAAAGGGACAACACCCGCGGTGATAATCATGGATAGTTCACCTAGAGGTATCTACGCTTTAATCTAGCCAAATCCATGCAATAACCAATGGTGATATTACCATGCATAAAATATTTGCCACGCAATGGTTTGATAACTAACATTCACGCACTGCCATCGGCAGCTAAGAAATAGAGGTATCTCCGGATACGGACTTGTAAACTGCCGTACAGGCAGCGCGCCCCCTATCACAGGTTGCGGAACACTCCCAACCAGGGGTGATAACGCCAGTCATCGACCGCATCTTCTTCACTGGCCGGTACTCTCACTTCAGCAAACATTTCTCCAACACGCTGTATTTCACAACCGTGCTTATCAGCTAAATTCAACAAAACGTGTTGGTAATCCATCACGCCCCAGCAAGCGACGCCGCTGGCGCATCTCATCTCTTCTCGCCTGAAATTCCCCTGCGCTTTACGCTCGTTGTCACCGGTGCGGGAATAGAAACGCGCTTCGCTTTCTTCATCATCCATAT
Organism: Escherichia sp. 20412-1; assembly: GCF_003027595.1. Classification (NCBI taxonomy): domain Bacteria; kingdom Pseudomonadati; phylum Pseudomonadota; class Gammaproteobacteria; order Enterobacterales; family Enterobacteriaceae; genus Escherichia; species Escherichia sp. 20412-1. Next base: position 35,773 of record NZ_PYQM01000038.1, read on the forward strand.
GTAGAAAAAATACCGCCTCCGGCAACGGCGAATAACGAAATGGCGTCTGGCACTGCATCCAGCCGTTCCAGCTTAGCGGTGCGCGCCACCATTGCGCCGCCACCACATGTTTGCTTTTACTGCTCATCAATTCAGTGGATAAACGACTATGCTCAAGTTCCGCCAGTTTGTTGTCATTATTGGCAGACAGAATCCGCGGCAAGGCGTTAATCGTCCGGTAGTCCGCGATCGGAATCAGTTCGCAAATATCATGGCTATCCAGCAAGTGTTCTTTTGTTTCGAAACCAGGCTTACAAAATGCGGGGGCTTTTTTCTGCAATGCTTTGATATTAAAACGCAAAATAACCAGATTCTCACTGGTCGGCACATTTCTACGGTGCCGCTGAATACGTCCGGCAAATTGAATTATCGAACGCATGGAGCCTGGTTCGATAATTCCCCAATCCGCATCCCAGTCACGCCCCACCTCTATAACCGATGTCCCCAACACCACAAACAGATGGTGCGATTCCGGACGGTTATGTAAGGCTTCAGCAATATCCTCGTTGTTCCAGAAATCGAGTTCGTTATGGCGGGTAAAAGCGCGGTCCAGGCGCTTCTCAATATCTGAACGTACTGCCAGTGGATGTCGGGAGTGGTAAACACAATAATGAATGCAGACATCTTCTGGTGATGGAATGGCGATCAGGGCTTTGGTCACTGCGACCAGTGGATTGATATTCGCGAAGCGCACCAGGCCCAGCGAAACGGTTTTACCGCTTTCTTGCTGCTGGCGATGTGCCTGATGCAACTTCAGCATTTGCGCATGTACCGTCTGAGCCACGCTTTCGGTAACATCCTGAATTGCGTTTGATGCAGATGAAATAGAAGCAATACGTCCGAAATGCAGTCGTTCTTTTTCGGCCAACATTAACGCTCGTCGCGCAACAAACTTTTTGTGCGTCTCACGAAAAGTAGCGCCATCGCCAATTTGTATGGCGTCGGCATCTTTTTCATCAAACCAGGCACAGCAAATATTGACGGGTCTGCCGTTCGTACCGCATGACGACTGCCACATTTTACGCCCGGCAAGATAAGCCGCGAACAGCGCCTGAATCAGCCCTGGCGGCAACGTCGCGGAAGAAAGTAATACCCGCGTTCCCAACATTCCGGCCCAATTCATCAGACGACATACTGCATGAAGATCGGCAATATCAAAGTCGTCAGGTTCATCGAGCACTAAATCGCTGGTTAACAAACGCAACATCGAAGGAAGCTGTTTTCCGCCTCGCACACCTTCGGTCGCAGAAATAAGATGATCAATGGTTGCTACCAGAATCGGTGCGCTTACTAACGCCTTAAGTTTGCTGTCATCCTTCAACCATTTTTCCAGCGCCCCGGTATGCAGACTACCTTCATATTTAACAAACTGTTGCTCCTCTGCCAGCGATTCTTGCGAAGCACTTCCGCAATCATTGTCTGTTTTTTCCTGCAGCCACAGTTGCTTAACTGCCGCCGAACCAATCAGTACCGCCAGCTCATCCTCGCCCAGTCCAAGCCGACTGCGCAGAGCATCGCCGGTTTGCAAAGTCAGCGTGCGCAATCCCAGCGCGACGGTAAAACGGCACCCTTCCCGCTCATCGGTAAGCGCATACATAATGCGGGCGTTAGCAAAGGTTTTACCGCACCCCGTCGAGGCCATATTGACACCGAAAAAACCATCTTCCCGGCTTCGCTCACGTAACGCACGTGCCACATCCCAGGCTTTATCCTGCCAACGGTATTTCGCGTCTGTGGCCCGTTGTCTAAAACCTTTATGTCGGGCAATTGCCGGAAGCGATGCACGTGTGTGCATCAGTTGCCGCCCAAGTAGATACGCATGATGCGCGACGCCGACCAGATGCTCATCTACCCGTTGTTTGAGCGTGCCGTTCTGCCGATCGCTATTTGCCCAGACGATATAATTCGGGTCTTGCCATTTTTGCTGCGCGTCGTTAGATGAATAGTAGTGATCGGCAAGCATCAGGCAAAAACGCGCCATATGTAACGGAAACAGTTGCTCCATCTGCCCCCATTCCTTTAGGCCGATCGCGTTACACGCCCTACGGGCAATCTGACGCGCTTTTGCTCGCCAGCTCGCGCTTTGAAGCGGCGTTCCTGACGGAAATTGCCAGACTTGCTCGAAATCCTGTTGTGACCAGCCATTCTTACGGTGGTTAACGGCATTCCAGTCAGCATTGAGTTGTTTCTCCAGCCAACTATCACAGCCTTTGCATGATTGTTCTGGTTGTGGCGAAAGATTCTCCGGCATTCGATGATGGGAAAGGATCAACCAGCCTACCGTTTTGGCGAGTGGTTGCAGCGAACTGAATGGACTATTTGAAAAATGAGGCGTGTCTTTTTGCAGGCACTCAAGGATCGCGGTTTCATCATCTGCCGTTAATTTCCCAAGTTTTTCCAGCCACACTTCGTCTGGCTGTTCACCGACAAAAGCCTGAAAAAGCCGCAGCGAAATCCACTCATGCCGATAAGGCTGATAACTGCGGGCATTCTTTTGGGTCAGGCTTTGCTGAAAGCTGCGTCCTGCTTTACCAAAATCATGAAATAACCCAGCGATAGCCGCCAGCAGCGCAATACTTTCCGCGCACTGCCAGCGATTTTCTTCTTTTTTCACCAGGCTGGTTTGCGTTGTTCGATTTGTGGGAACGCGTCCCTGAGCATTAAAACGACGAATATTGCCGTAATGCCAGTCAGTTAAGCAACTGACTGGCTCTTTTTCGGGGCTGTGGGGTATTTCCAGGGCCTCTCCTTTACCACTCTCGGGAAGGCCCTTTCCCTTCTTGTCGGTAATTTCACAAGTTGTCCC